>CALPQP020000041.1 GCA_943325745.2 Gulosibacter massiliensis | reverse complement strand
GTGGCGCCCGACGACGTTGCCCGCCCGATGATGTCACACGACGACGACGCTCGCGCCCAGGGGGCCAAAGTCGGCCTGTCGGTCGACACGCTCATCATTCACGGCGGAAAGCCGCTGCACGGTCGGGTGGATGTGCGTGGTGCAAAAAACCTCGTGACCAAGGCGATGGTCGCCGCACTCCTGGGTGATTCGCCGTCCGTCCTGCGTGATGTTCCCAACATTTCGGATGTTGCCGTCGTGCGCGGGCTCCTTGAGGCCCACGGGGTTCACGTCACCGACTCGGCCGAAGGCGAACTCACTCTCGACCCGACAAAAGTCACGAGCGCTCACTTCGCTGAGATCGATGCGCACGCCGGCTCGAGTCGAATCCCGATTTTGTTCTGCGGCCCGCTGTTGCACCAGTTGGGCGAAGCGTTCATCCCTGACCTTGGCGGTTGTCGCATCGGCGATCGCCCGATTGACTTCCACCTTGATGCCCTTCGCGCCTTTGGGGCGGTCGTCACCAAGCAACCGCAGGGGATTCACTTGACGGCGCCAGAGCGACTCGTCGGCGCTCACATCGAACTTCCGTTCCCGTCTGTCGGTGCGACCGAACAGGTGTTGCTCACGGCCGTTCGAGCAGAGGGCGTCACCGAGCTTAAGAACGCCGCGATCGAACCCGAGATCATGGACCTCATCGCGATTCTGCAAAAGATGGGTGCGATCATCTGGATCGAACCAAATCGAACGATTTTCATTGAAGGAGTCGAAAGTCTTCACGGCTTCGAACACCGATCGCTCTTCGACCGTAACGAAGCGGCGTCGTGGGCGTGCGCCGCACTCGTCACCAAGGGTGACATTTTTGTCGTTGGCGCCAAGCAACAGGAACTTCTCACTTTCCTCAACGTCTTCCGAAAGGTCGGCGGTGAGTTCGAGGTCCACGAGGACGGAATTCGATTCCGACACCCCGGAGGACAGTTGAAGCCCGTCGTCGTCGAAACTGATGTTCACCCCGGTTTCATGACCGACTGGCAGCAACCGCTGGTCGTCGCTCTCACGCAGGCCGAGGGCACCTCGATTGTTCACGAGACGGTCTATGAGAACCGCTTTGGGTTCACCGAATCGCTGAACAAGATGGGTGCGAACATCGAAATTCATCAGGATGGAATCGCGTCCATCACACGTCGCGTCCCCCGTCGCAAGTTGGAACAGGCCGCGGTCATCGTGGGTCCGACCCCCCTTCACGGCGCCGACATCCGCGTCCCCGACCTTCGCGGAGGTTTCTCGCACCTCATCGCTGCCCTGGCTGCAACGGGCACGAGCACGATCAGCAACGTCGGAATAATCGCTCGAGGATACGAACACTTCGTCGACAAGCTCCGTGACCTCGGCGCCGACTTTGAGCTTGCGGACTAGGCTTTCCGCAAGGAGGAGCAGGATGACAAAGAGCGAGAAATCCGCGCGCTGGCGAGTGACCGCGAGCATTGCCCTGCCCCTAATGGGACTCATCTCGCGCATCACTGTTCGCGGTATCGACAACGTACCGGCTACGGGCGGGTTTATCCTCGCGCCCTGCCACTTCAGCGCAATCGACCCTGTCGTGATGGGCGTTGCCTTGTGGAAGGCGGGTCGTACTCCGCGTTTCATGGCGAAAGAGTCGTTGTTTCGTGTGCCCATTTTGGGCTCGGTGCTGCGCGGACTCGGCCAAATTCCGGTGGAAAGAACAGGTCAACAACGAGCGATGGGGCCGATGAAAGCCGCGCGCTCACTCGCGAAATCAGGCGGAGGAATAATTGTCTACCCCGAGGGTTCTCTCACGCGAGACCCCGACCTGTGGCCGATGCGAGGAAAGACGGGCGCTGTCCGAATGGCACTCGATGCCGACATTCCGTTGATTCCCGCGGCCCACTGGGGAACGCAGATTCTGATGCCGCGGTATTCGGGAAAGATCCGTTTCTTTCCTCCGACACCGATCACCGTCCTCATCGGCAAACCGATTGACCTGTCGGCATTCAGAGGCAAGGCACTCGATCAGAAGTTACTCACCGCGGCGACCGAAATTCTGATGTCGGCGATCGCCGATCTACAAGGTCAACTGCGGGGCGCAACGCCCCCAACCACGCGGTGGGACCCGGTCGAGCACAACCAGACCACAACGGGGAAATTTAAATGACCACCGTTGCGGTACTCGGAGCGGGCGCGTGGGGGACTACGTTCGCGAAAGTCCTCGCCGATGGTGGCGCCGAGGTTCGGTTGTGGGCTCGCCGTGACGAAATTGCCCGCGAAATCAACGAAACCCATCGCAACACCACGTATCTGCAACGCGTCAACCTTCCGCTGACCATCAGAGCATCGACCTCCTTGTCAGCGACCCTCGCAGGGGTCGATGAGGTTTATCTGTCCGTTCCGTCTCAGTCGCTGCGATCGGTGCTCGAGGGAATCGATGGCCAACTGGGCGATTCCGTTCCCGTCGTTTCACTCATGAAGGGCGTCGAACGACAAACCGGACTGCGCATGAGCGAAGTGATCCGTGACGTAACCGGAATCGACGAATCCCGCGTCGCTGTCGTCTCTGGCCCGAACCTCGCGCTCGAGCTCGCCAAGGAAGAACCGACCGCCTCGGCGGTGTCGTCGACCAGCACCGAGACCGCTGTTTCTGTCGCCGCAACGTGCCGCAACCAATACTTCACCACGTTGATTAACACCGACGTGATCGGCACCGAATTCGGCGGAGTGCTCAAGAACCTCATCGCGGTCGCCGTGGGAATCGCGGACGGCGTCGGCTACGGCGACAACACCAAGGCGTCCATCATTACGCGCGGACTAGCAGAATTGTCGGCGTTCGCCTCGGCCTACGGTGCGCGCCCAGAGACGATGTGGGGACTCGCCGGGCTAGGCGACCTGATTGCCACGTGTGAATCCCCGCTGTCCCGCAACAACACCGCGGGAAGGTTGTTGGGGCAGGGCTATTCGTTTGACAGGGTGATTCGGCAAATGGACCAGACCGCAGAGGGTCTGTCGTCCGTCGATCCGATTCTCGTACTCGCCGCCGCCAAAGATGTGTCGATGCCGATCGTCTCGCAGGTTCAACGAGTCTTGCAGGGCACGCTCGACCCGCGCGAGCTCGCACCGCACCTCGCGACCGACTCCGAAACTCCGTCGGAGGAATAGGTGGCTATCCAGGCGCTGGCTGATGGCCGGGTGCTCGCCGAACGAATTGGTGGGACGCCCGTGCGAGTCGTCGCACTTCACGGCTGGGGACGGTCCGGGGCCGATTTCACTGGTCCGTTGGCCGGCCTTAACGCCCTGGCGATTCACCTGCCGGGCTTCGGCCCGACGGAAGCGCCGACTGCAGTCTGGGGGACCGACGATTACGCACGGCTCGTCGCCGACGCAATCGAACCCCTCGGACCTGTGGTTGTGGTCGGACACTCGTTCGGTGGTCGTATCGCCGTTCGTCTGGCGGCATCGCGCCCCGAACTGATTTCCGGTCTCGTGCTGACCGGTGCGCCGCTCGTCAGACTCGCGCCCGTGTCGAAACCCAAACTGTCGTATCGAATCGCAAAGACGCTCAATCGAATCGGGCTCATTCCGGATTCGGTCATGGAGTCTCGACGCACAAAAGCCGGAAGCGCTGACTACAACGCGGCGCAGGGAATCATGCGCGACATCATGGTGAAGACCGTAAACGAGAACTATGACGACGACCTCGCCCGCATCACGGCGCCAACGTGGCTGGTGTGGGGCGAGAACGATACGGCGGCACCGATCGCCGCCGGTAAGGTCGCATCCGAGCGAATTCGCGGTGCTCGCTGGACCGTCGTCGCGGGTGAAGCGCACCTCTTGACACCCGTGCTGTCGGCGGCCGTTCGCGTCGCGGTTGAGGAGGCACTCGGATGACCGAACTTTTCGCCTGGTCAATCATCGGGCTTCTCCCCGTGATTGTCGGCGTCAAGTGGCTGCGGGTTGCGCAACGCGAGCACTACATCGCCGGCTGGACGACTCGAATCGCGCTCGGGTGGGGGCGATCTCGGCAGGTGTCGTGGTGGCCCATCATCGCCGCCGTTGCGATCGAATTCATGTCCTCGTACATCTCGACAGAGTCGTGGTGGACATCACTCGTCGTACCGACCGCCGTCTTCGGCTTGGCGTTGTGGTGGCCGTGGGGACTGCGTTTCCGCGGGACGTCTTCGCCGCTGCAGTGGACGGCTCGGCTTCGCCGGCTCGCCGTAGTCTGGCTCGTTCTGTCCTGGGCCACATTGCTCAGCGCGAGCGTTTTGAGTCTGTCGTACGCCATTGTGTTGTTCGCCTTCCTCGCGCCGGGAATCATGGACGTGGCGCTGATGATTGCACGGCCGATTGAGAGGGTGCTGTCACGTAAGTGGCTCGTCGCCGCACAAAAGAAACTTCGCCAGGTGAACCCGAGGGTCGTGGCCATCACTGGTTCCTATGGCAAGACATCGACGAAAGGGTACGTCGCTCACCTCGTTGCCACCAAGTATTCGGTCGTGCCGAGCCCCGCATCGTTCAACAACCTCATGGGATTGGCCCGAGCGGTCAACGACAAATTGACCCCCGGCACCGAAGTGTTCGTCGCCGAGATGGGTGTTTATGGCGAGGGCGAGATTCGCCAACTGTCGAAATCGTTCCCGCCCGACATCGCCGCAATTACGACGATTGGCGAAGCGCACCTTGAGCGCATGGGAAGCCGTGAGGCAATCTTTCGAGCCAAGAGCGAAATCGTCGAGAACGCCAAGACCGTAGTCCTGCCCATCGACGACCCCGACCTCGCGGCGCTCGCGAGCCGATGCGAGTCCGAGGGAAAGCGCGTCATTCGCGTGAGTGCTATGGGCGCTAAGGCCGATGTATCGGTCAATCCAGCCAAGGGAACCGTTGCGATTGGCGCGGAATCGGTTCCGGTTCACATCTCGGGCGTCGGTCATGCGGTCAACGTCGCCGTCGCGGTCGGAATCGCTCACGCGCTCGACGTGCCTCTCGCGGCACTTGCGCCGAAGCTCGGGAATCTGCCGACCGCGGCCCACCGCGCCGAGCCGCAGCAGGCTCCGAGCGGTGCCATCATTATCGACGACTCGTACAACGCGAACCCGATTGGTGCCGCTCGTGCCGTCGAGGGCGGTTCCGCGATGGCGAAGGGTCGAAAAGGGCCGTTCATCGTCGTGACCCCGGGCATGATCGAACTCGGCGCCGTTCAATTCGACCGCAACCGTACATTGTCGGCACAGGTCGCCAAGGCCGGGGGCGAGCTCTTCGTCGTTGGATACACGAACCGCACGGCACTGGTCGCGGGCCATCCTTCGGCACAGGTTTTTGCCGACAGGCCCACCGCGATGGCCGCAGCCCTCGAACGCGCGGGCGCTTCGGGCGTTATTCTTGTCGAAAACGACCTGCCTGATCATTACGCGTAATTGCCGGCTTCCGGGGCAGGGAAGCCAGACGGGAATCCGATGAGCGCCACACGACCCTGGGCCGGGGTTTTTGGCGGGCCGAGCCCCGAGCACGAAATTTCAATCTTGACCGGGCTTCAGGCCGAGCGTGTCTTGACCGACGGTGGCGACACGGTTTACCCGATCTACTGGGCGCCGTCGGGCGAATGGTTCCTCGTGCCGAATGGCACAGAAGCGAAGGACTACCTCGAGGGTGCTCCGAAGTCGGCCAAGCAGCTCGAGGTGCGACTTGCCCCCGAACCGGGGTTCTATTCCAAAAAGTCTTTCGGGTCGGGCGCGCTCGACATCGACTCCGCATTGCTCTGTTTCCACGGGGGAATCGGTGAGGGCGGCGGTGCCGCCGCGATTTTCGACGCGATGGGCATTCCCGCGACCGGTTCGACACTGTTCGCCGGCGCGGTCGGCATGGACAAGTTGGCCTTCGGCGGAATGATGGAATCCGCGGGTATTCCGACGCTTCCCCGCCGTGCCGTCTCGGCAACAACCGAACCCGGCTACAAGGGTCCGTACATCGTGAAACCGCGATTCGGCGGTTCATCCATCGGCATCGAGATCGCAGACGACCTCGCGTCCGCACGCGCCCTCGCCCAGAACAGTCCGCACCTCAAGAACGGCGCTGTACTCGAGCCGTACAAACCGAACCTCGTCGATCTCAACATCGGCTTCCGCACCTTCCCTGCCCTCGAACTGACCGACCTCGAAAAGCCGCTTCGCGGGGGCGAGGACTCGGGCCTCTATTCCTACGCAGAGAAGTACCTTGCCGGTGGCGACGGTTCCGAGGTGGGGCTATCCAGTGCTCCACGCGAATTCCCCGCGAATTACCCGGCCAAGATTCACGAGCGTGCCGCAGAACTCGCGCGCGCGGTCGCCGACGTCACGCGATTGACGGGCGTTGTTCGACTCGACCTGCTGCTCGACGAGAAGTCGGGCGAGCTCGTCGTGAACGAAGTGAACTCGATTCCCGGCGCGTTGTCTTTGTACCTCTGGGCACCCAAGCATCCCCCGCTGACGATTCTGCGTGATGCTCTGACCGAGGCGCGCGACCGTCGCGTCGTGTTCCCTCAAGCTGGACACGGTGGCGGAGTGGCACTTCGTGCCGCCGGTGGCATCTCAGCCAAGCTCCTCGGCCTGAACTAAACGCCGATCGACCCACCCAACCACCCGTCCACCCCACCCAACCTCCCATCCAACCCTTCCACCCCGTCCACCCAACGTTTTGGGTTGCCTCTCCTCATCCCCCAACCTCCCATCCACCCCGTCCACCCAACGTTGTGGGTGACCAAAACGGCGGATCCCAACGTTTGTGGAAACGAAATCCCTCTGTGCAATGGAGGACACGGGAAACCGTCTATCCGGTTTCCACAAACGCGGGATTTGAGCGAATCGGTTTCCAAAAACGTTGGGGGTGCTTAGATTTTGCAGACATTTCAGTTACGCAATTCTGCTTCTGCAGACATCCCGTCCATAAACGCCCAGATTTCGGCCAATTCGCGAAATGTCTGCACGAACGGTGCGGACCCGCTGAAATGTCTGCAGAATCGTGTGGCGGGTGCGCATGATGGCGAAAACGGGCGAGAGCCGCCGAAAAAGGTGGCAAATCCGATGGGCTGAGT
>CALPQP020000040.1 GCA_943325745.2 Gulosibacter massiliensis | reverse complement strand
GGCGCGACAAACCATGCACTTCCCACCCTGCGTCCATCAGTTGAGTGGCAATAACCTGGCCTGAGATTCCAGTAACACCCACGACGAGTGCTTTACGGGACGAATCGTTGTTCATTTCTTCGCATCTCCATTTCATGCTGCTGTTCACTTCAGATGAACGATACCAGTAATTCTAAACTTTGAATCCGTGGGGAAAAATCAATCTGACCGTGTTTCACTCCGAGTGGAAGCCGACGACGGCCGGACAACATTCTGGTGAATATCGCGGAGTCTTGTGCCTCTCAGGGGAAGTTCTCGCAAAAGTGCCACGTTATTGTTTCAGAAATTGTTCGCACACGCTATGCTCGTTTTATAAAGTGGCAGTCAACACATGTTCAGTCCTACAGAACTGAACTCGGGCACGAAGGAGTGCAGATGGCACAGCGAAGTGAGGTGACCCTTTCTAAGGGTCCGCGCTTTCAGGTTTCAAAAGGTCTACTGACCGTTTTGATATCAACCGTGGTGCTGTTCATTCTTAGCGCGGTCATTGCTCCAACAAGTGTTTCTCCGGGGCCTCTTGGCAGCATGATTCCGTTTGCGGCAATCTTGGCAATTGTTGGGCTCGGTCAAATGCTGGTCATCCAGCAGGCCGGCATCGACCTTTCTGTTCCAGGATCTGTTTCACTCGCAGCGGTTATCGTTTCGGCACTTCCTGAAATTGAAGACGATCGGCTTCTGTCGGCGGTGATTCTCGCTCTCGTTGTCGCAATCGCCATCGGCGCTTTCAACGGGTTCTTGGTTGGTTTCCTCAAACTGAACCCGATCATCGCAACACTCGGAACCAACTCGTTGCTTTTTGGTTTCGTGATGCTGATCACTCAGGGAATACCTCGCATGACAACGGCATTACTGTTGTCCGTCGTCAGCGGATCAACTTTCGGAATTCCGAATTCGGTTTTCTTCGCAACGGCTGTCCTGTTGATTGTCATTTTCGTTCTTCGCAAAACAGTTCCGGGTCGTCGATTCGAATCCATTGGTGCAAGCGCTCCCGTGGCAATGGTGTCGGGTCTGAGAATCAAGACCCATCAGGCAATGGCGTACGTGTGGGCACAGGTTCTATACGCCATTGCAGGGATCATGATTGCCGGAGTTATCTCCGAACCCAACGGCTCGATGGGAAGCGCATACCTTCTTCCGTCGGTCGCGGTGGTTGTGCTTGGTGGAACTTCTCTACTTGGTGGCCGTGGTCTTCCCACCGCCACCGTGATTGCCGCCGTATTCCTGTCCCAGCTCGATCAATTCGTTCTCGCGCTGGGGGTCAACTTCGCAATCCGCACATTGGTTCAAGCCGCAGCACTCGCAATCGGTGTTGCCATTTACACAGTGGATTGGTCTCGCGTGAGATCACTCCTTCGAAAATTCCTGTCGACTCAACGTCGCGGGGAGCACCAAACTTCTTTGCCGACGGCTTAGAAGCACAATATGCGTGCCAGTAATGTCACGCAGTCAGATGGAGGAAACAAAGATGATTCGTCGTCGTAAAGTCGCCGCAGCGCTTTCTGCTGCGGCCATTGCCGCCCTGCTGTTAGCGGGTTGTGCAAGCACTGCTACTACTGATCCCGGCACCGACGCCGCAGCGGGCGACCGCCCCGACTGGTGTGGACCCACCGAAATCACCATGGGACTCACCGACGGTTTCGGTGGAAACAACTGGCGTCTCGTCACCACGGCTTCGGCTCAAGATGAGATTGCAAAGTGTTCGAGCGTTACCGAGCTGCTCTACGCAGACGGTCAGGGCGACACCACGAAGGCAATCTCTGACATCAACGCCATGGTTGCAAAGGGTGTCAAGGCACTCGTCGTGTTCCCCGATGCAGGACCGGCAATCCTTCCTGCACTTCGTGACGCTTACGCAGCTGGTGTTGTCACGGTTCCTTACCGTGTTGACGCAGGTGGCGTCGCTGGCGAGGACTTCGACCTCTGGGTTGGTGGCGACTTCGTGACCGACGGTAAGAACTGGGGCGAGTGGGTCAAGGCCAACTTCCCCGACGGTGCAAACATCTTGTTCTTGTCAGGTCCGGCTGGAAACAGCCAGGGTGTCGACGAGCGCACGGGCTTTGAATCCGTTCTCGGTGACGGAACCGGTATCTACAAGTACATCGGTGAGCAGCCCTTCGAAGTTACCAACTGGGATGCAGCACTCACTCAGAAGGTACTCACCGCAGCAATCGCAAAGTACGACCAGATCGACGTGATCATGTCTGACTTCGGTCCGGTTATGGTCTCGTCGCTTGGTGAGTTCACCAAGAGTGGCCGTTCAATTCCTGCACTCGCAACGTCGGATGGAAACATCCTTGGTTGCTTCTACGAAGACAACAAGGACGCCAACCCCGACTTCAAGTTGATGACCGTTGCTACGGGTAACGACCACGTGCGTCTTGCAGTTCAGCACGCTGTTGCCCTCGCAACCGGTGGTGTCGTTCCTACGGCTACCTCCTTCGCCGGACCGGTGTTCGAGGACTCCACGTCAACTGACAAGCCCGTGCAGTGCAACCGCGACATCGACCCCTGGACCTTCCTTTCAGCTCAGCTGAGCGGCGAGGCCCAGCAGGCGTTGCTCGGTCAGTAATAGGCTCCAACAGTAATGACGGGCACTGGGCCGGCTTAGAGATAAGTCGGCCCAGTGCACCATCTCAACCAATTGAAATACCAGGAGAAGCAGAGTGGCTCAGAGCAAATCGGACAACGTGGTTATGGAACTACGTGGGATCTCCAAGGACTACTCGGGCGTGCCCGCCCTGACAGATGTAAGCCTGCTGATCAAGGCCGGGGAAGTTCACGCACTTCTTGGCGAAAACGGTGCGGGTAAGTCGACCCTGATGAATGTTGCCTCGGGCACCGTTGCCCCGTCTCAAGGCGACCTCATTGTGCTTGGAGAGCGCTACGACGCTCTCACACCAGCTCTAGCCAACAAACTCGGCATTGCCATCGTTCACCAACATCCAGCCGTGTTGAATGACCTCACCGTGTTGGAAAACTTGCAAGTCGCTCTGCCCAGTTCCGTTTTTACCGGGCGGGCGGCCGAAACAGTCGGAGCAGAACTACTTGAACGGGTCGGACTGAAGATATCGCTGAAACTGCGTGTCGAAGACCTGACAATTGCACAAAAGCACTTGCTTGAAATCGCAAAAGCCATGGCAACCGAACCTAAAATTTTGGTTCTTGATGAGCCAACCGCCGCACTCGGCCAGGACTCCGTGGAACTTCTGTTCCAACTCATTGCCAAGGAAATCGCGAAGAAAACCGCCGTGATTTACATCACCCACCGACTTGCGGAAGTTCGCCAACTTGCCGACATCGTCACGGTGCTGCGCGATGGCCTGCTTAGGACTACCTCACCGATCAATAAAATCACCGATGCGGAATTGCTGGCTCAGATCGTCGGGCGAGAACTAAAATCTACTTTCCCCGCCAAGCGCCCCGAGCCTTCTGGCGTCAAACCGAACCTTGTGGTCACGGGTCTATCGGGCAACGGCTTCACCGATGTCAGCATCCAATCGTTCCCCGGGCAAATCATCGGAATTGCCGGCGTCATCGGAAACGGTCAGTCGCAATTCTTGAAGGCGTTATCCGGTCAGGCAGAATTCACCGGTTCCATCGAAATCAACGGTGAAACTAAAACCGCGCGACAGCTCAACGGCAAGGCGGCACTCATGCCCGCCGACCGTCAGCGCGAGGGTGTCATGATGCGTATGTCGGTCCGAGAGAACTCGGCCCTGTCGTCGCTGAAAAAATTCAAACTGTTTGGGCTCCTCAGCCGTAAAAAAGAAGTGGACCAGGTTCATGAAACCCTCAGTTCGCTGTCCATCAAGGCACCGAGCCTTGAGGCTCCGGTATCAGCACTGTCGGGCGGAAACCAGCAAAAGGTTGTCCTGGCCCGCGCCCTACTGTCGAACCCCGTCATGGTTCTGGCCGACGAGCCGACTCAGGGCGTCGACGTCGGTGCCCGTTTAGAGCTCTACGACATCCTGCGTAAGGCATCAGCAAATGGAATTCCTGTGGTGGTTGCGTCATCCGACGCGAAGGAACTAGAAGGCCTCTGCGACACGGTTTACGTATTGTCACGTGGACAGGTCGTCAAAACCTTGCACGATGGTGAAAACCGTGAAGAGGCGATGATCGAGGCGGCGGTCACCTCAACGACCAGAGTGATTCGGCTGGAACGTGAAGACCGCGAACAGAAATTGGGGAATGAGACCCCTGTCGAAAAGTTCCGCCGATTCCTCAGAGGCGACTACGCGCCGCCCGTCATGCTGGCCCTGGTAATGCTCGCCGTGGCCGCCATCATCCTGCCGGGTAGCTCAACGTACCTCGGTGACTTCAATATCAAATCTATGTTGCTACTCGTCAGTGTGCTCGCTTTTGTCGGCATCGGACAAACAACGGTCATGATGACCGGCGGAATTGATTTGTCTACCGGTCCGCTGGCTGGGTTCTTGGTGGTCATCGCTTCTTTCTACATGAACGACGATTCTCCACTGACGGCGGTGATCATGGGGCTCGTGACGATGGCGCTCGTGGCGGCATTGGTCGGTTTGATAAACAGTTCCTTGATTAGGTTCGTGAAATTCACGGCAATTGCCGCAACCCTGACGACGTACATTGCCATCGGCGGTTTCGCTTTCATTTTGCGCCCCGAGCCGGGAGGTCTGATCAGCCAGGCAATCGCCGAGTCGCTGAAATCAACGCTCGGTCCCATCCCCTACGTCTTCATCGCCGCGGCGCTTGCCGCAATTGGCATGGAGTACTTGCTTCGAAAGTCTCGCTGGGGTTGGAATCTCCGTGCGGTTGGTTCCAACGAAGAGTCCGCGCGCAAAATCGGAGTCAACATCAACCGCACGATCATCGGCGCATACGTCATTGGATCGTTGTTCGTCTTCATGGGATCGATTCTGCTCGCTGTCCAATTGGGGATCGGTGACGCGACCCAAGGTGTGACGTACACCCTGACGGGAATTACGGCGGTTGTCCTCGGTGGAACCTCATTGATGGGCGGACGTGGAACCTACATCGGTACGTTGATGGGCTCCGTCTTGTTGATTCAGGTGCTCAACGCCACGGTCTTCCTCGATCTCGACCAAAAATGGCAGTACTGGTTGCAGGCTGGGCTCATCCTGATTGCGGCAATCGTGTACAGCGTCGCACGTGCACGAAAAACACGTCTCAAAAGGGCTTAGACGCCACGGTAGGTAATTCGGAGTCCGCGAAAGAGAGCCCCGATTTACGTTCAAAGAAAATGTCTAGCGAATCTTCTTTTGCCGGGTCAATTCGGCAACAGCAGACCAGTCAAGGTCTTTGATGTCGGGGTCGACGAGTGCCTGCTCAAAGAGTTGATGAAGTACTGTGGCCACCGGAAGCGTGAGCCCAAGGCCCGCGGCTGCATCCTCAACAAGCTTCACGTCCTTGAGGCCGAGTGTCATCGAGAATCCGCGCGGCGTGTACGCGCGATTCACAATCATGGGGCCATACCCGGCGTACGCAGAACCGGTAAACGCTGTGTGCGTCAGAATTTCCATGAACATGTTCGCGTCGACCCCAGCAGATTCCACCAATGCCACCGACTCCCCAATGGCCTGCAGCGCGTGAATCAAGTTGTAGTTGACGCCAAGCTTGACGAAATTTGATTTGGCGTGGTCTTCCCCTACATTCCAATGCTGCGCGGCAACCTTGTCAAAAATGTTCTTTGCCGCTTCGATGTCCTCCGCTTTTCCGGCCGCGACAACAAGCAACGTGCCGCTCGTGATTGCGATTGGGCGGCCTAGCACAGGCGCCGCAATGTAGCCAATTCCGTGCCTACCGTGACGTTCAGCCAGCGTCTCTGACGCTGCCGGGCTCAACGTAGACATATTGATGTGGATCGCTCCGGGCTTGGCTTTCTCGAGGCGTTCGTCACTGAAAACGTCCAACGCCGCGTCATCATTACTGAGCAACGACATGAAGAAGGCATTGTGCAGTGCCTCGGCTAATTCGACCCGTCGCGCACCGTTGCTGAGAAGTTCATCAACGTCTTTAGCGGAGCGATTCCAGATATCGAGGTCGAAGCCCTGGTCAAGCAGTCGGTGCGCCATGGCGGTGCCCATCGAGCCAAGCCCGATGACCGAGACGCGAGTTTTTTCTGCCACGAGTCAACCCATCAATTCGTTGCGAACAAATTCAAGTTCACGGCTGACGTACTCAATAATGTCGCCGGTTTTCAGTTCTGGAGGTAAAACATCCCACGTGTACGTTTCGATTTCCAGGTGATCCGACAGCGGGGTTGCACGGTGCATCGCGAGCGCCTCTTGGACGCCAAAGCGAGTTGTGCGAAACGGACCGAGCTCTTCGAGGAATACGGGCACATGGAAGTGTGTGCGCATCTCGCTGGGGACCGGATTTGCCTCATACGCGTCGAGTGCTTCGCCAAGGTTCAAGAACTTGGTGATCGTGCCGCCTTGCTTCAGTGAGGTCTGGCTGAGGTAAATCGTGTCCGTGAAGCGCCGAAGAGCTTCAATCTTGTCGTGTGTAAGTTCTTCGACCCACAGCGATGACGCTTCTTGAAGTTTGAAGATTGGAATACCGGCGCCCACAATTTTGTTTAGTGAGTCCGTGATGTTTTCAAACCCAACCGACTGGTGCCCAATATCAAAAACAATTCCCAGGTAACGGCGAACTGCCCCCTCGGCTTCACTCACCGGAATGTTGGCGACCTCAGCCAACTCGCTGACACCGGCCCGAGAATAGACGCGATCTGTGAACCATTCAACAGTTTCATCCGTGGTTTCCAAATAGCACGCGGGCTCCGGCTCAATCGCGAGTTTGACTCGGCGCCCGGTGCGTTCTTCGAGATCGAGCAAGTGAGCGACGACCCGGAACACGTTGCGCGTGAACCTCTCGATGTATGCCTCCCCGGCAACATTTGGCTTGAATGCGAGGGGTGCCGTCTGAATCGAAGGATTGACGTCTGCCGGCGAAATCTCGGCCAAAATGTCGGCAATCGAGTTGGTGTAGTTCACGCGGTCATCGGTGGTCCAGTCCGGCTCGTAAACCCGCTCCATCACCAACTCGCCCTTGAACGGGCCGTACGGGAAGGCGTTCACCGTGTAAACGTAGAGGTCCT
>CALPQP020000039.1 GCA_943325745.2 Gulosibacter massiliensis | reverse complement strand
TTCGCCGCAAGCGGGCGCGAGGAGTTCCAAGAGGTGTTCGAGCAATTCGTCGACGTCTTCTCGGATCGAGCACGCATGACGGAAGTAATTAAGAATTCGACTACCTTCGAGGGGTTCATCGACACCCTCGTTCACGTTATCGATGTATGAGGTAGTGAGCCCGGAGAGACTCGAACTCCCGACATCCACGGTGTAAGCGTGGCGCTCTAACCAACTGAGCTACAGGCCCTAATAATTCAATCCTATGGGAATATCGACGAGAAGCGCGCAGCGGTCTAGGATTAGGTGGTCGCTATCGCAACCCTGACAGCGCCACTTCCTCGCCACCTTTGATCGGAAGACTTAATCTATGAGCGTCAACGACCAAGACCCCTATTCGTCGTCTGCGTTGGACAGCAACCCGGACGAGACAGCCGAATGGCAAGAGTCTCTCAGCGACGTCGTTTCGGCGCAGGGACATGAACGTGGTCGCGAATTGATGCTTGCGCTCTTGAAGCGTTCAAAGGAATTGCATCTTGGTGTTCCCATGGTTCCGACGACGGATTACCTGAACACGATTGCTCCCGAGAACGAAGTTGAGTTTCCGGGCGACGAGGATATTGAGCGTCAGTACCGAGCGTGGATTCGATGGAACTCCGCAATCATGGTGCATAGAGCCCAGCGTCCCGGCGTCGGAGTCGGCGGACACATCGGGTCTTACGCGTCGAGCGCTTCGCTTTATGAAGTTGGGCACAACCACTTTTTCCGCGGACCGGATCACCCCGGTGGCGGCGACCAGATCTTTTACCAGGGCCATGCTGCTCCCGGAATGTACGCCCGTGCGTTCCTTGAAGGGCGTTTGACCGAGGACCAACTGGACGGATTCCGTCAGGAAAAGTCTCATCTCACCGGCGGCTTGTCGTCTTACCCCCACCCCCGTCTCATGCCGAACTTTTGGCAGTTCCCGACGGTGTCAATGGGTCTCGGTCCGATCAACGCCATCTATCAGGCGCAGTTCAACAAGTACATGACAAATCGTGGAATCAAGGATTGTTCTGATCAGCACGTTTGGGCGTTTCTCGGCGACGGCGAAATGGACGAGGTCGAATCTCGTGGGGCACTCCAGCTCGCGGCGAATGACGGCCTTGACAATCTCACGTTCGTGGTGAACTGTAACCTGCAGCGACTCGACGGTCCTGTGCGGGGTAACGGAAAGATCATCCAAGAATTAGAATCGTTTTTCCGCGGCGCCGGCTGGAATGTCATCAAGGTGGTGTGGGGACGCGAATGGGATTCTCTCCTTCTCAACGACACCGATGGAGCCCTTCGCGACCTCATGAATGCCACCCCCGACGGGGACTTCCAAACGTACAAGGCTGAATCCGGCGCGTTTATTCGCGAAAACTTTTTCGGTCGCGATCCCCGAACGGCGGCAATGGTCGCCGATTGGACGGACGACGAAATTTGGTCGCTCAAGCGCGGCGGACACGACTACCGCAAGTTGTATGCGGCTTACGCCGAGGCGCTGTCCCACAAGGGCAAGCCGACCGTGATACTCGCGAAGACGGTCAAGGGCTACGGTCTCGGAAAGTCCTTCGAAGGCCGAAACGCCGTTCACCAGATGAAGAAATTGTCATTCGATGTGCTCAAGTCGTTCCGTGATGACCTGCGCATTCCGATCTCGGACGCGCAGTTGAAAGCGGACCCGTACCGACCTCCGTACTATCACCCCGGTCCGGATGATCCGGCTATCCAATATTTGCTCAAGAAGCGGCGTGAATTAGGCGGAGCCCTTCCACAGCGCCGCAATCAACCCGCACAGATCGCCCTTCCCGACGTCAAACACTACGAGTTGGCCAAAAAGGGAAGTGGCAAGCAAGAAGTGGCGACGACGATGGCATTTGCTCGATTGCTCAAGGACCTGTTGCGTGACGAAAGCATGGGTAAGCGATTCGTACCGATCATCCCCGACGAAGCACGCACCTTCGGGATGGACTCGTATTTCCCCTCGGCGAAAATCTACAATCCGTTTGGACACAATTACGTCTCGGTCGACCGCGACCAACTCCTCGCCTACAAGGAAAGCACGGGGGGGCAAATCCTTCACACCGGAATTAACGAGGCCGGGGCGATGGCCGCATTTGTCGCCGCTGGAACGTCATACGCGACACAGGGCGAAGTAATGATTCCCGTGTATGTGCTCTATTCGATGTTCGGATTCCAGCGCACCGGCGACCAGATGTGGCTCGCCGGTGACCAAATGGCTCGAGGGTTCGTCATCGGAGCGACCGCCGGAAAAACAACTCTCGCGGGCGAGGGACTCCAGCACGCTGACGGCCACTCGCACCTCATCGCCTCGGCGAACGACGCCGTCATCGCCTATGACCCTGCGTTCGGTTTCGAAATCGGGCACATCGTGAAGGCGGGGCTGGAACGCATGTACGGGGGAACTCACGACGACCCGAACGTCTACTACTACCTCACCGTCTACAACGAGCCCATGATTCAGCCGGCGGAACCCAAGGGGATCGACATCGATGGTTTGCTGCGGGGAATGTACAAATACCGCCCCGCCGCGAACGGTTCGATTCCGGCACAAATTTTGGCCAGTGGGGTTTCCGTTCCGTGGGCGCTCCAGGCGCAAAATCTGCTCGCCCGCGATTGGGACGTCGCCGCTGATGTGTGGTCCGTGACGTCGTGGAACGAACTCCGACGTGACGGTCGCGATTCAGACCGTTACAACTTCCTGCACCCGACCGATCTCCCCCGCGTTCCTTACGTTACTGAGAAGTTGCGAGGCGAACGCGGACCAGTGGTTGCCGTAAGCGACTTTATGCACGCGGTGGCCGATCAGATTCGACCATACGTTCCGACCGATTTTGCGACTCTGGGCGGAGACGGATTTGGGTTCTCAGACACGCGTGCCGCCGCTCGACGCCACTTCGCCATAGATACAGAGTCGATCGTTGTTCGGGTTTTGCAGCAACTTGCCCAGCGAGGAGAAGTCGATCGCGCTGTCGTGATTGAGGCCTTCAAGCGTTACCGTCTCGATGACGTCACCGCGGGCACCACCGGCAACACCGGTGGGGACGCCTAGAGCTTCTCTATGATTATCGTTCTTGCGCCGGGGCAGGGCTCCCAAACCCCTGGATTCCTTGAACCGTGGCTCGATGTCGATGGTGTTCGCGAACACCTTGGCGCATTGTCCGATGCTTCGGGTATAGATCTCGTCACGCACGGGACGGTGTCCGATGCCGACACGATTCGTAACACCGAAATTGCGCAACCGCTCATTGTCGCCGCATCGATCGTCACCGGCGCTCTTCTCGTCAGCGGTCGACGCGATTCGGTTGGCGCGGTCGCTGGTCACTCAGTCGGCGAATTCGCCGCCGCCTACCTGGCCGGTGTGCTGTCCGACGTCGACGCGATTCGTCTCGTCGGCGTTCGTGGACGAGCGATGGCGCTCGAAGCGTCCAAGGTCGCAACGGGCATGAGTGCCGTTCTCGGTGGAGAACCCGACGTCGTACAGGCTCGACTGAGTGAGTTGGGGCTGACCGCCGCTAACATGAATGGCGGGGGTCAGGTTGTCGTCGCCGGCGAACTCGGGGCACTCGTCGCACTCGCGGCCGACCCCGCCGAAGGGACTCGTGTCATTCCGCTGCCGGTTGCCGGCGCTTTTCACACAGCATTCATGGCGGGAGCGGTCGACACGCTGCGTGACGCGGCCTCGACCGTGACCCCGTCGGATCCGACGCTGTCGATTTACACGAACCGCGACGGCTCACGCGTGTCGAGCGGAACGACGTACCTGGACTTCCTCATTGGACAGGTCAGCAACCCCGTTCGTTGGGATCTGTGCATGGACGCCTTTGCGAAGGACGGTGTCACCGGAATCATCGAACTAGCTCCAGCGGGAGCGCTCGTCGGGCTCGCGAAGCGTGGCCTCAAAGGAATCCCCAGTGTCGCAGTCAAATCCCCCGAAGACCTCGTCGCGGCCGTCGACCTATTGGAGGCATCATGACCCAGCCAAAACTTCACCAAGCGGTGGGGTCTCCTTTCACCCGAATTATCGCGGTGGGCGCTGCCCGCGGAGACCTCAACGTTCCCAATGACGACATCATCGGCCCAATCGAGTCGAGTGACGAATGGATTCGTCAGCGAACCGGCGTCATCAGCCGCACACGTGCGAGCGCGTCGGTCAGCGCCGCAGACCTCGCGACCAGCGCCGCAAACGAGGCCATCGCTACCGCAAAGATCTCGGCCAGCGACATTGGTGCTGTCATTATCGCGACAATCTCAAACGATGTTCTGACACCATCGATGGCTGCCCTCGTTGCCGATCGCATCGGCGCAACACCGGCAGCCGCCTACGACATTTCCGCAGCGTGCGCGGGATTCTGCTACGGCATCGCGCAGGCTGACGCCCTGGTTCGTGCGGGCGCAGCCACCTACGTACTGGTCATCGGCGCAGAGAAGCTCAGCGACTACGCCAAACCGACCGATCGGACCATTTCGTTTCTGCTCGGTGACGGTGCCGGTGCGGTCATCGTTGGCCCGGCCGACAGCGTCGGAATCTCACCGACAATTTGGGGTTCTGACGGTGGCAAATGGGACGCCGTCGGCATGGACCGACCCACCCGCGAGGCTTTCGATGACCGCGACGGAGAGTTTCCCACGCTGCGACAGGACGGCCAAACCGTGTTCCGCTGGGCCGTGTGGGAGATGGCCAAGGTTGCGCAGGAGGCTCTCGAGGCAGCCGGCATCACCGCCGCCGACCTCGCCGCCTTCATCCCCCACCAGGCCAATATGCGCATCATCAATGAATTCGCCAAGCAACTCAGCGTGCCCGACAGCGTCGTAATCGCGCGGGACATCGAGACCACAGGAAACACCTCGGCAGCGTCTGTGCCGCTTGCGATGCACCGCGTGCTCGCCGAAAACCCGGAACTGAGTGGTGGATACGCCCTCATTATCGGTTTCGGTGCCGGGCTCGTGTACGCCGCGCAAATTGTCCGCCTTCCGTAACAGAATCGCACCGACACCGTAAAATGAAGAACGGTATACCAACACACCTAAGGAGAAACAATGGCTCAGTCCAAAGATGAGGTCCTCGCTGGCCTTGCCGCTCTCGTCAACGACGAGACGGGCGTCCCCGCAGAGAGCGTCGTCTTCGGAAAGTCCTTCGAAGATGACCTCGACATCGACTCGATTTCAATGATGACGATTGTGGTCAACGCGGAAGAACAATTCGGCGTCAAGATTCCCGATGACAAGGTTTCCGAACTGAAAACGGTCGACGACGCCGTGAACTACATCGTTTCGGCACAGTCCTAAACCGCGCGATGCGGTGGGGTTCGCGCCCCGCCGCATTGGCGTAATTTCAGCACAAAACGGAAGAGCGACCAGATGACGACCATTGTTGTGACCGGTATCGGAGCGACCTCATGCCTCGGCGGAAACGTCCGCGACACCTGGGAAGCACTGCTCCGCCGCGAGAGTGGGATACGTCTGCTAACCGAAGAATGGGTCGCAACTTACGAGCTCCCCGTGAAGTTTGCCGGTCGCGTCAAGGTACCCGCGTCCGAAGTTCTCGAACGCATCGAGGTTAAGCGTCTCGACCCCTCGGCTCAACTCGCTGTTATCGCGGCTCGTGAAGCGTGGGCCGATGCCGGCGCACCGACCGACCCCAAGGAACGCGTTCTCGTTGATTTTGCGACTGGAATTGGCGGGCTCAACACGCTTCTTGACGCGTGGGACGTTCTCAAGGAAAAGGGTCCTCGTCGGGTTCTTCCGATGACGATTCCCATGCTCATGCCTAATGCGGCAGCCGCAGGGATTTCGATGGACCTTCAAACGCGTGGCGGTGCCCGAACCTGTGTTTCCGCGTGTGCCTCGGGAACGGAGTCAATCGCGAATGCCGTCGATCACCTTCGGGCAGGCATCGCGGATGTCGTCATTTGTGGCGGAACCGAATCGGTCATTCACCCGCTTCCCATCGCTGCGTTCGCGGCAATGCACGCGCTCTCAACCCGGAATGATGACCCCGCGGGTGCTTCCAGGCCCTACGATAGGGATCGCGACGGATTCGTCCTCGGCGAAGGTGCCGCCGTCTTGATTCTCGAAACCAAGGAACATGCCGAAGCCCGTGGTGCGAAAATTTATGCCGAGATTGCTGGCGGATCGGTATCCTCCGACGCGCACCACATCACCGCACCCGACCCTGATGGCAATGGGGCGGCTCGTGCGGTGCTGGACGCACTCACGGACGCCGGGGTTACTCCCGACGACGTCAACTACATTAACGCCCACGCGACGTCGACCCCCGTTGGCGACATCGCGGAATACACGGCGCTCCACAAGGTGTTTGGCGACCGAATTAAGCAAATCCCGGTGTCCGCAACTAAGTCGGCGACCGGCCACCTTCTCGGTGGTACCGGAGCGTTGGAGGCAATGTTCACTGTCTTGTCTGTTCATGAAAAGATTGCCGCGCCAACCCTCAACTTAGACAATCAGGACGAGGCAATACCACTCGATGTCGTCGTTGAACCTCGCGCTTTGCCGGACTCGATTGTCGCGATCAGTAACTCGTTTGGCTTCGGTGGGCACAACGCCGTCATCGTCGTCAAATCGATCTAGCGCCCGCTCGAGCCCGGCGTTTCAGCGCCAGTCGTTGATCCGCAGTTCGGCGGTACGGTTCTAGTTCGTCGTCCCAGGCCGTACCGAGCGCGAGCGACAGTTCGTGTTCCAGTTCGGTCCCGTCGCCGCGGGCCATCTCGATTGCATAGCGAATTCGGTCTTCGCCCACCATCGCGTTACCCGACGCATCGGTCAAGGTGAAAAAGATTCCGAGGTCGGGTGTGTGAACAAAGCGGACACCGTCTCGATGGGTTGCTGTCGACTCCCACACTTCAAATCGCGTGTGATCCCAACCGCGCAGAGCCGAGGCGAATCGGGCAGCGGACCCACTCGGACCGGACCAGGTCACCGTCGCGCGAACACTCCCCGGCTCACAAGGCTGGTCGACCCAGTCGATGCCAGTTTCTGACCCGAGAATGTGTCCGAGTGTCCACGCCACGTGTGGTGCGAGCGCAACAGGGCACGAGTGAACGTGAATCACTCCGTGTGCGTCGTTCATCCATCCTCCTCGAGCCGTACGACTTCCCCTCGAACGGCACCACGGATGG
>CALPQP020000038.1 GCA_943325745.2 Gulosibacter massiliensis | reverse complement strand
TGGTGTCGTCTCGAGGCGACAGGAATCGCAAGAAGTACCACGAGGAATCGACGAACGTGTCCATCGTGTCCGCGTCACGCCTGGCCGGACTTCCGTCTCGCGGGTCGGGAACATTGACCCAGTCCTCGGCAGCACCGAGCGGCGACGAGCCCTTCGGGCGCAGGTCCAAGCCTTCGGTCGCAGGAAGCACAACGGGAAGTTGGTCGGCGGGAACGGGGATTTCCGCCCCGTCAGCTCCGTGAATGATCGGAATCGGGGTGCCCCAGTAGCGTTGGCGCGAAATCAACCAGTCCCGCAGTCGGTAGGTAGTAGCGCCCTTACCGGTTCCGTTCTTTTCGAGCACGTCGACCATCGCTGCGATGGCGTCGGCCTTGCGCAGTCCGTCGAGCGGACCCGAATTGATGTGCGGCCCGTCGCCCGTTGTCGCGACGAGAGTGACGGCGGGGTCGTTGGGTTCGTCCGACGGAACATCCACAACGACCCGAACGGGAAGTTCGTATTTGAGAGCGAAATCGAGGTCGCGCTGGTCGTGCGCGGGAACAGCCATGATGGCTCCCGAACCGTAGTCCGCGAGGACATAATCGGCCGACCAAATCGGCACCCGCTCGCCGTTCACGGGGTTGATTGCGTGGCGCCCGAGGAACACCCCGGTCTTGTCGCGGGTCGCGTCCTGTCGTTCGATCTCAGTCTTCTTTTGAACTTCCTCGAGATAGGCCACGAACGCCATCCGAACGGCAGGTTCGGCCTCGGCTACGAGTTCACTCGCGAGATCGGAATCGGGTGCGACGACCATGAACGTCGCTCCGTACAGCGTGTCGGGGCGGGTCGTGAAGACCGGCACAGTGCGGTCGCTGCCCTCAACCGCGAACACGACCTCGGCACCGCGTGATCGTCCGATCCAGTTGCGCTGCATCGTGAGGACCTTGGCAGGCCAGGCACCTTCGAGTCGGTCCAGGTCGGCGAGGAGCCGGTCAGCGTAATCCGTGATGCGGAAGTACCACTGCGTGAGCTTCTTTTTGACGACCGCCGCGCCACTGCGTTCGCTCGTGCCGTCCGGCAAAACCTGTTCGTTCGCGAGGACCGTCTGGTCCACCGGATCCCAGTTGACCCACGAGTCCTTGCGGTACGCCAGTCCCTTCGTGAAGAGTTCGAGGAACAGCCACTGGTTCCACTGGTAATATACGGGGTCCGAGGTGTGCAACACGCGCGACCAGTCGAAAGACGCCGCGTACCGCTTCATCGAGGCGCGTTGCTGAGCGATGTTCTCGTAGGTCCAGTCACGTGGGTTCACACCGCGCTTGATGGCCGCGTTTTCAGCCGGGAGTCCAAAGGAATCCCACCCGATGGGATGCAGAACCTGATAACCGCGAAGGCGCCAGTAACGTGCGAGGACGTCACCGAGCGCGTAGACCTCGGCGTGGCCCATGTGCAGGTCGCCCGACGGATAAGGGAACATATCCAAGATGTACTTGTGCGGGCGAGAGTCATCTGTGTCGGGCACATCAAATGGTCGTTCGGCTTCCCACACGGGAGCCCACTTAGCTTCCATCCGGCGGAAATCGTACTCGTTCTCGTCCACGGAACCCTTTCACAGCGCGCACACGCGCTTTCTCAATTCTATTCCGTGTACAGGTAAGGGTTCGGCGAGGCTCCGAGCACTCCGAGCATCGCGGCGGCCTTGACGCCGACCTCCGCGATTTCCTGATCGGGGACCGATCCCGACGTTATTCCTCCACCAACTCCGATGTGGGCACCGCGCTCGTCGATGACAATCGAGCGAATCGTCATGGCGAGTGTGAGGCTTCCCGCGCCGGCATAACCGAAAGCGCCGGCGTACATTCCGCGTTCGGCAGATTCCAATCTCTCCAGAATTTGGACGGCGCTGCGTTTTGGCGCACCGGTCATCGACCCGGCCGGGAAGAGGGCCCGTGCGGCATCCGCGGCCACACAGTCGGGCAACAGTTCCCCGGTGACGGTGCTGACTAGCTGGTGAACGGTCGAATACGTCTCGACGCGGTGCAGCGAACTCACCGTGACCGACCCCGGTTCGCACACTTGGGACAGGTCGTTGCGGCACAAATCGACAATCATCAAGTTTTCGGCGCGCTCTTTTTCTGACGTCTCCAGTTCACGCCTCAGGAGGTGGTCCTCTGCCGGGTCCATGCTGCGCGGGCGTGTGCCCTTAATGGGGCTCGTCGTGGCGTGTCGACCGCGAACGGTGAAGTACGTCTCGGGCGATGCGCTGAGCAGACTGATTCCTCCGATTCGCAGGTACGCCGCGTTTCGGGTGGGGGCAACGGTTCGAAGCGCACAATAAGTCTCGACCACATCCACCTCGCCATTGACATCGATTCCCGTCGTGAGGCACAACTGATAAGCGTCACCGTTTCGGATGTGGGTGAGGCACTCGGCGATGTACCCGGCATAGGTCACCGGGTCGTCGCGCCATATCGCCGTGCGGGTCGGGGGACGAAGTGGCGTCGGGGCGGCCTGACCGCCCAGTGCCTCGATGGCAGAAACGAGGTCGTCGAACTCGGCGTCGCGCTGCAGCCCGATCACCGATACTTCGTTGTCGCGATGGTCGACCTCGACCGCAAGTCGAACGGACAGCATTGTCGAGCGCGGCTGTGGCTCGATTCCGACCTCGACGCCGAGCGACTCAGCCCGGGCTCCATAACCGATCCACCCAACCCGCGACACCGGAAACTCGTCCGCGGTGTCGAAACCAGAGAACGCGTCGATGGTCTCAATGCGAGTACCGACTCCCAGATATGACACGGTTTCCGCCAGCGAATCATCGAGCCAGAAACCACCATCTCTATCGGCGATCAGAGTGCGAAAGATGACAACCGGGTCAACGCGTGCGGCAATAACGTGCCGAACGTAACCCTCTGTCATAGCCTTTACTCTATGGTCGAGGCGCGCGTTTTCCGATGGGCTGGTGGTTCCGTCGTCGAAGAGGAATGGTGCGACCCTCACACCGGTGCTGTGCGCGTCGCCGATTCATGGCTCGTGGTCGACGGCTGTGCCGTGAATCTGACGTTGCACCTCGAACGATTCACGACGTCGCTTGCCACTGTTGACGCCACTCTGGACGCTCGCGCCTTTGCCGCCGACACTATCGCCATGATTCCTGCCGAGGGACGATGGTTCCCGCGCCTTGAGGCGATCGATTATGGCGATGGCGCGATGTTGCGATTCCACCTTCGTGAGGCTCCCGACGCTCTCACCGACGTCACGCTGGCCACCGCACCTCGTGACCCCCGAACCCAGCCGAGCGTGAAGGGTCCCGATCTTGCAGCACTCGGGGCATTGCGACGGAAACTCAACGTCGGCGAGGCCGTCATTCTCGACGATGGATACATCGCCGAGGGGGCGTGGTCGTCGATTGTGTGGTGGGTGGACGACACACTGCACATTGTCGATTCCGGGATCCCGCACCTTCCTAGCGTCACCGAGCACACAATCCGTGACCACGCTGCGTTCATCGGCGCACCGGTCGTCAGCGCCCGTGTCCGACCAGAGGATCTCGACGGGGCCGAGGTGTGGACGCTGTCCGCCCTCCACGGAATTCGTGTCGTGACCGAGTGGCGAGATGGACCAGCCGTGCACGTCGAGCCGGGTCGCGCAGATTACTGGCGTCAGCAGTACCTCAATCGACGACAGGCTCTGAACCCAGACGAGGTACGCTCGCACTCATGAACGCATTTCTCGATTGGTTTCTCAGCGGGGTCGGATCTATCGACCCAGTTCTTCGCGTCACACTCGCTGGTCTCGCCATCATGCTCGAAACGAGTGTCCTTGTCGGACTCGTCATTCCGGGTGACACCGTCGTTCTCGTCGCTGCAACCGGTGTTTCGTCAACCGAGGAATACATCTCGTTGATTGTCGTCATAATCGTCGGCGCGTTGATCGGGGAAAGTATCGGCTTTGCGCTCGGCCACGCCTTTGGCCCCGCGATTCAACATTCGAAGGTCGGCAAATGGATCGGTCACAAAAACTGGCACGCCGCCGAACGGTTTCTCGAGCACCGAGGTGGGTGGGCGATTTTCATCTCGCGGTTTTTGCCCGTCCTGCACAGCATTGTTCCGCTGACCGCCGGAATCACGGGTATGGACTATCGCCGATTTATTGCGTGGACCGCACCAGCGTGCACGCTGTGGGCGATCGCCTATGTCACGGTCGGCCGCACGGCGGCTCTGACGTATGAACAACTCAGTCAGAGCCTGCATTTTGCGGGTTTCATTTTCGCGGGGATGATTGCGCTCTTCATCGCCGTCATGGCGCTGGTGAAGAAATCATTGCACCGCTATACCAAGCACCCCGATGATTAGTGGGCGATGCTGGACAGCGACATCACCGACGCACGCGCGGCATCGATGAAGACAGCGTCACCGCGGTCGTCGTTGAAGAAGGCGCGGGCCAGATAGGCGTCAACCGCGACAAGTGACTTCTCGATCTCTAGAACTGTCGCGGCATCGTTCGCGAAACCAAATCGAAGGCTCAGTTGTTCCGTCATGGTTCGGGCGGCGGTAGTGAGGCGCGATTCACGATTGCGTGGTCGGATGTCGAGAACGTCTCCTAGTCGAAGCGAACGGAATCCGGGTTCTGTTCGAAACATGTCGAGGTACATCTCGAACATCACGTCAATCGCATCGTTGGGCGCAGAACCTTTGACTTGTTCGAGCGCGTCCCGGAAACGACGGTCGGTGCGCTCGAGGTTTCGGATCGCAAGAGCTTCCAGGACCTTGACGCGGTCTTCAAAGTATCGGTATACCGTGCCGATCGACGCGCCAGCGGCTTCGGCAACGTTCGCCGTGGTCAGGTCTTCGTACCCTTTGTCATGAACAACCTTGGCGGCCGCATCCAAAAGAGCAGTGACGCGCTCGTTACTGCGGGCCTGAACGGGCGTGTTGATGAGGAGTCCCGATTTGAATAATTCTTCGCTTGCCGGGATGTGTTGAAGTGGCAATTTACTTTTCCTTGGTAGTTGGTGGCTAGTTAAATTATCGAAGAATAAAACCTTTAGGGACAAAGGTATCTCTGGAGTCTAAGAATGTGCCCTACGACATTGCAACTTACTGAAAAACCGTCGAGTTCGACCGAAACGATAGTCTTAACGACGATGCCATCAGAATCGACCCCTTCCGCCAAAATGCATATCGCGGCACGAATCGAAGACGCGTACACTGCCTTTCGTGCGAGGTCTGCTCGTGCATCGGGGCAGCTTCCAACAGTAGTCGCTTTCCGCGGCTACGGCACGGCCACCTCGGTTCGCATCCTCGCGAGAGTTCTCTACGTCAACCCCGACCCGCGCACCCACAAGGTTCGTAAATATGTCCGCGGTTGGCGGGCATTCACGGGAGTGCCCGTTGCCCACACAAAAGTTACGGTCAAAATCGGGAGCCACAAGTTCAAGGTGACGAGCGACCGCGGCGGAGTGATCGATGCAAGAGTGCCCGTGAAGCTGCCCGTCGGACTCCACACGGTCTTGATGCGCGTCAGGAAAGGCCACGGCTGGGCATCGAGCGACGTGACCGTCGTCAACGACACGACGACCATTGGCATTGTGTGTGACGTCGATGACACGGTCATGGTCACTGCCCTCCCCCGCCTGCTGTTGGCGGCCTGGAACACGTTCGTTCTCGACGAGCACGCTCGTCGGCCTGTGCCCGGAATGGCGGTCTTCCTCAATAAATTGGGGGCATATTATTCGGGTGCGCCCGTCGTGTACCTCTCCACCGGTCCGTGGAACGTCGCACCGACGCTCGAACGCTTTCTTTCACGTCACATGTACCCCCGCGGGCCTCTGCTTTTGACCGACTGGGGTGCGACTCCCGATCGAATTTTCCGAAGCGGCCGCGCCCACAAAGTGAACAGCCTTGATCGTCTGGTCGCAGAGTTCCCGAACATCACGTGGATTCTGATTGGGGATGACGGCCAGCACGACGAGACAACGTACGGCGATTTCGCTCGCCGACACCCCGGGCACGTGCTTGGTGTCGGGATTCGGCGACTCTCTCGCCCAGAGGCCGTTCTCGCGGGCGCTCCGACTAGTCACCCCGACCCCGTCCCCGGGCTTCCCTGGGTTTACGGGCATGACGGCGCGGAACTCGCGGAAAAATTCTTTGACGCCGGGCTACTCGGTGGAACCCTGCGCCACCGCTAACGCGCTGGAACTCCCGCGAGCATCTCGCGGACAAGCGGCATAACTCTGGTGCCGTACAACTCGATTGATGACATGAGTTGCGAGTGCGGCATGGGTCCGTTGGAATACTTGAGGTCGAACTGCTGGGCGCCGACCGAGGAAAGCGCGTGTGCGATTTTCTTTGCAACCGTCTCGGGCGACCCGGCGTAAACCGAGCCGTGGGTGACCTCGCCCATGAAGTGTTCTTTCGTGATGGGCCCCCAGCCGCGTTCGCGGCCGATGCGACCAAAAGACGCAACGTAGTGAGGCCACAATTCTTCGACGGCCTGTTCGTCGGTCGCTGCAATGTGCCCGGGTGAGTGGATTGCGATAGGCAAGTCATCCCGACCGAACGCCTGCAACTGGTCGCGGTACAACTTCGAGAAAGGAGCGAATCGTGCCGGGTCGCCTCCGATAATCGCCAGCGCCAGAGGGATTCCCAGACGAGCGGCACGCACGACGGACTCTGGGCTTCCACCAACCCCCACGCGCAATCCGATGCGGCCCTTTTCCGTCTTGGGGTAAACCTCTTGGTTCGTCAAAGACGCTCGGATAGTTCCCGACCATGTCACCGGCTTTTCGTCGAGAAGGTGAACGAGCAGTTCGAGTTTCTCTTCGAAGAGCGCGTGGTAGTCGTTGAGGTTGTAGCCGAACAGGGGGAAAGATTCCGTGAACGAGCCGCGACCCGCGGTGATCTCGGCGCGCCCGTTCGACAGCGCATCAATGATGGCGAAGCGCTGGTAAACCCGGACCGGGTCTTCGCTCGACAGGACGGTGACTCCGGTGCCCAGGATGATGGACGACGTGCGCGTCGCGATTCCCGCGAGCACCGTGTCCGGGGCACTCACGGCGAAGTCATCGCGGTGGTGTTCGCCGATGTGGATCGCGTGAATCCCCAGGGAATCAGCAAAGACGGCTTGTTCGACGAGGTTCCGCAGGACCTGTCCCGCGGTTTCGGGGGTTCCGTCGTCCTTGTGCGTCATGTCGCCGAAGGTGTCGAGTCCGAATGTGATGTCATCGATGTTTATCGTCATACCTGTTCCCAGTTGTGTCGCGGTGAAGTTATTCCCTAGGGCTGCAGCCGGGTGACGTTCCAGTCGTCGCCGACGCGCTCAAACGCAATGCGGTCGTGCATGCGGTTCGAACGGCCCTTCCAGAATTCCATGCGGGT
>CALPQP020000037.1 GCA_943325745.2 Gulosibacter massiliensis | reverse complement strand
CGATCGGACAGCGTCAGCGTGGTCATGAAGTCGTGGGCCGCCTGGAGCGAGAGGCTACAGACCTCAGAAATAGACTTGCCGTTTACTGTGACAGCGAGAACGGCAGGAGCGAGGCGCTGCCCCTGACACCCATCACACGGGACCGTTCGATGGAAAGCGCCAAATCGTTCCTTTGTCCACTCCCCCTCGGTCTCGGAGTATTTCCGCTCGACGTAGGTAAGGACACCTTCGAAACCCCGAGACATCGACACCTTGCGTCCGTAGCGGTTTCGCCACTTGATAACCACCTCGTGATTGTTGCCGAAGAGCACTGCGTTTTGTACCTCTTCACCGAGGTCTTTCCATGGCGTGTCCAGGCTGAATTCCAGGTCCTGCGCGAGCCCCTCGGCGAGGCGCTCGAAGTAGGGGTAGATGAGTTCCTTGCCACCCGGTTTCCAGGGCAACACAACGCCCTGTCGGATACTCATCTCGTGGTCGTCAAGAACGAGCTGGACGTCAGCCATCGACTGCGTGCCGATGCCATGGCAGGTCACACACGCCCCGAAGGGTGCGTTGAACGAAAACGTACGAGGTTCGATTTCGGTAAGCGTCAGTACGTGTTGATTGGGGCACGACAGCTTCTCGCTGAATGTTCGGTCTTCGTTGGTGTCGACGAAGTTCGCGACGAGAACCCCTTGGCCGAGTTTGAGCGCGGTTTCGACAGAATCGTTGAGGCGTGAAACGTCACCTCCCGCGGTGAGACGATCAACAACCACCGAGATGTCATGTTTCACCTGCTTCTTGAGCACCGGCGGTTCAGACAACTGAATCACGTCGCCGTCCACGAGGGCCCGCGCATAACCCTGTCCGAGCAGATCGGCAAATACCTCGACGAACTCCCCCTTTCGCCCCTGGACAATCGGCGCGAGAATCTGAAAACGAGTTTCGACGGGTAGCTCCGAAAGTTGGTCCGCAATCTGTTGGGCCGACTGTCGTTGAATCGCCTCGCCGCATTCTGGACAGTGTGGAACCCCGACACGTGCCCACAACAAACGCATGTAGTCGTAGATTTCAGTAATCGTCCCCACCGTGGAACGGGGGTTTCGGTTCGTCGATTTCTGATCAATAGAGACGGCCGGGGACAATCCGTCGATGAAGTCCACGTCGGGGCGGTCGACTTGG
The DNA here is from genome assembly GCA_943325745.2 of Gulosibacter massiliensis. Classification (GTDB taxonomy): domain Bacteria; phylum Actinomycetota; class Actinomycetes; order Actinomycetales; family Microbacteriaceae; genus MWH-TA3. The sequence continues at coordinate 6,213 of CALPQP020000037.1, read as the reverse complement.
CCGAGGAACTGCCGTGCATACGACGACAGAGATTCGATATAGCGTCGCTGCCCCTCCGCAAAAAGCGTGTCAAACGCGAGCGACGATTTCCCAGAGCCGCTCAACCCGGTGAAAACCACTAGTGAATCTCGGGGAATCGTCAGGTCGACGTTCTTGAGATTGTGGACACGCGCACCCTTGATGCTGATGACGTTCTTACCGGAGATGGGCGTTATCGACACTGTTCAATCCTAGGGTTTGCCAAGTTCGCGAGCGGAGCGAACCTGTTTCTTGAGATCGTGGATTTCGTCCCGAAGGCGAGCCGCGAGTTCGAACTTGAGGAGTTCCGCTGCCGCAATCATCTGTTCGGTCAATTTGTCGATGACTACTTCGACGTCGTCGTCGAGATCGGCGAGCCCTTCGGTGTCGTAGACCTCGCGAGCGAGTGTTTCGGTGATGTCCGCAATGCGCTTCCGAATCGGTGTCGGGTCGATTCCGTGCTCGAGGTTGTAGGCCACTTGGGTCTCGCGGCGTCGGTTGGTCTCGTCAATCGCTTGTTTCATGGCGTCCGTCTCGCGGTCGGCGTAAAGATGCACCTCTCCCGACACGTTTCGCGCGGCGCGCCCAATCGTCTGAATGAGCGAGGTCGCGCTGCGCAAGAAACCCTGTTTGTCGGCGTCGAATACGGCAACAAGTGACACTTCGGGAAGGTCTAGACCCTCGCGCAGGAGGTTGATTCCGACGAGAACGTCGAAACGGCCAGCGCGCAGTTCCGTGAGCAACTCGACTCGCCGCAACGTGTCAACGTCGGAATGCAAATATTCAACCTTGACGCCCATCCCCCGCAAATAATCGGTGAGGTCCTCCGCCATCTTCTTCGTGAGTGTCGTGATGAGAACACGTTCGTCTTTCGCGACTCGCTGGCGAATGCTTTCGAGGACATCGTCGACTTGACCCTTGGTTGGCTTGACAATTACCTGAGGGTCAATGAGACCCGTCGGACGGATGATCTGCTCTACAACGCTGTCGACAACTCCCATCTCGTACTTTCCCGGTGTTGCGGACAGGTAGACCTTTTGGCCGACCCTACCCAAGAACTCCGGCCACTTCAGTGGGCGATTGTCGAGTGCGCTGGGGAGGCGGAAGCCGTGTTCGACGAGGGTTCGCTTTCGAGACGCGTCCCCTTCGTACATCGCACCAATCTGCGGAACGGTCACGTGGGATTCATCGATGATGACCACGAAATCGTCGGGGAAATAGTCGATGAGAGTGTGCGAGGGTTCGCCCGGTTTACGCCCGTCCATGTGCATCGAATAGTTCTCGATACCACTACAGAATCCGATTTGTTCCATCATCTCGAGGTCGTACGTTGTGCGCATACGGAGGCGTTGCGCCTCGAGGAGCTTGTTTTGACCCTCCAGTACAGCGAGACGATCGGCGAGTTCCGCCTTGATATCCGTGATTGCCCGCCGCATCGTCTCGGTACTGGCCGTGTAGTGCGAGGCGGGAAAAATACTGACCGAATCCATCGTCTTGATTACCTCGCCCGTGAGAGGGTGCAACTGATACAGCGCTTCGATCTCGTCACCGAACATCTCGATTCGCACCGCCAGTTCTTCGTACTGGGGGATGATTTCGAGCGTGTCCCCACGGACACGAAATTTGCCGCGGCTGAAGTCGATGTCGTTGCGCTCGTATTGCATTCCGACGAACCTGCGCACGATGTCAGTTCGGCTGATTGTCTGGCCAACCTGGAGCGCGAGCATTGCGTCGAGGTATTCCTCGGACGAGCCAAGCCCGTAGATGCACGAAACGGTCGACACGACAATCACGTCTCGGCGGGACAAGAGTGCGTTCGTTGTGGAGTGACGCAGGCGCTCGACTTCCTCGTTTATCGCCGTGTCTTTCTCGATAAACGTGTCGGTTTGGGGCACGTAGGCCTCGGGTTGGTAATAGTCGTAGTACGAGACGAAGTATTCGACCGCGTTTTCTGGCATGAGTTCGCGGAACTCGGTCGCGAGTTGTGCTGCGAGGGTTTTGTTGTGCACGAGAACGAGGGCAGGACGTTGAATCGCCTCTATGAGCCATGCTGTTGTCGCGGACTTTCCCGTCCCGGTAGCTCCGAGCAGGACGATGTCGGTCTCGCCCGCGTTGATCCGAGCGGCAAGTTCGGCGATCGCCTTCGGTTGGTCACCGCTCGGGATGTACTCGCTGATGACCCTAAAGGGTCGTACGGCGCGAGTCGGTTCCATACTTCCAGACTAAGCGCGATATACGGCTGTGAGATCGGCCCAGACCGAGTCCGTTTGACTGATCGTGGATTCAATCGACTGGCTCGAATCGATTGTCCAGTTGGCGACCGATAGGCGCTCCTGTTCGCTCGCTTGCGCGTTAATTCTGGACAGTGCGGCGTCACTCGACATGCCCCTCAAGCGAACTAGCCGATCGTGGCGAATCTGCGGGTCGCAACTCAACACGATCACGGCGCTGAAGTCGCCGACTCGATTCGACTCGACAAGCAGCGGGATGTCGTAAATGACGATTGCACTAGGGTGAGACTTCAGAATCGTCTCGACGCGAGACGCGAATTCAGTGTTGATTGCTGGGTGAACGATTGCCTCGAGGTCCGTTCGGGCCATTTCGTCCTCGAACACGATCCGTCCCAGAGCAGCCCGGTCCAGTTCGCCACGCCCGTCGATAACTCCGAGCCCGAACCGCTTCTTTATGGCGGCCAAGGTGGGAGAGCCCGCGCGTTGCGAATGCCGGACTAGTTCGTCGGCAGAAAGCACGTGCGCACCCAGCTCGGCGAAGCGGTTGGCGACCGTAGTCTTTCCGGCGGCAATTCCTCCGGTCAACGCGATTATGGGCACCCGTTCAGCGTAACGACAAGGGGCGGTCGTTTCCGACCACCCCTTGACGATGCGTGTTGTTACTCGGTGGTTTCTCCCGCGAGCTTGTCGCGAAGAGCCATGAGCGATTCGTCCTCGGCCAATGCACCAGGGGCTTCGGGCTCATTCGCCTGCGCGGCAGACGATACGCCTGCTGGCGGTGCCTCGGGGAACGCCTCGGCTTCCGCGTTCATGCGAACGACCTGAACCTTGTGGGCTTCCCAACGTGCTTGCGCCGCACTGTAGTCGTGTTCCCACTTGGTGCGCGCCTCGTCGTGTCCGTCTTTCCACTCGCCCGTCGCGGGGTCGAAACCCTCCGGGTAGCGGTAAGCGCCGGTCTCGTCGTAGTCGGTGGGCATTCCGTAGAGCGCTGGGTCGAATTCCGTGCTTTCTGGGTCGACGCCTTCGTTGGCCTGCTTGAGAGACAACGAGATTCGGCGACGCTCGAGGTCGATGTCGATGATCTTGACGAAGACGTCGTCGCTGACGGCGACGGCCTGCTCGGCAAGCTCGATGTGGCGAGCAGAAAGCTCCGAAATGTGCACGAGTCCCTCGATGCCATCAGCAACGCGAACGAATGCACCGAATTGAACCAGTTTGGTGACCTTGCCCGGCGCGATTTCGCCAATCGCGTGCTCGCGAGCAAACACCTGCCACGGATCTTCCTGCGTGGCCTTGAGCGACAGCGAAATGCGTTCGCGATCCTCTTCGATCTCGAGAACCTCGACCGTGACTTCCTGGCCAATCTCGACAACTTCAGACGCGTGCTCGATGTGCTTCCACGAGAGTTCAGAGACGTGAATGAGTCCGTCTACGCCACCGAGGTCAACAAATGCGCCGAAGTTGACGATGGACGAAATAACTCCCTTACGAATCTGCCCCTTCTGGATATTGCCGAGAATCTGGCTGCGGCTCTCAGACTGGGTCTGCTCGAGCAGAGCGCGACGCGACAGAACGACGTTGTTGCGGTTCTTGTCGAGCTCGAGAATCTTGGCTTCAATTTCCTGACCGAGGTACGGCGTGAGGTCGCGGACGCGGCGAAGTTCGATAAGAGAGGCCGGCAGGAACCCGCGAAGACCGATGTCGACGATGACTCCACCCTTGACGACCTCGATAACGGTACCGGTGACGATTCCGTCGGCTTCTTTGACCTTCTCGACGTCACCCCACGCACGCTCGTACTGGGCGCGCTTCTTGGAAAGAATGAGACGACCTTCTTTGTCTTCCTTCTGGAGGACGAGGGCCTCGATGACATCGCCAACCTTGACAACCTCGTCTGGGTTTACGTCGTGCTTGATGGAAAGTTCGCGGATGGGAATAACACCCTCCGTCTTGTAGCCGACATCGAGGAGAACCTCGTCGCGGTCGACCTTGACGACAGTGCCTTCGATAAGGTCTCCGTCATTGAAGAACTTCAGCGTTTTTTCAACTTCGGCGAGGAAATCCTCGGCTGATCCGATGTCATTAATCGCGACCTGTTTGGTCTGGCTGGTTGTCATGTGTGTAGGTGCTCCAGTGGGGCATAAGATAATGCCCACGCAAATCTCTTCACGCGGGCGGCGGACAGGGATGTGCTGCCGGTCGGCAACACTCAAGTCTAACGCCCGCTATCGCGGGTTCGCAACCGCTACCAGTCCCCCAGCACGGCGGTGCGAAGGGTGTCGAGACCTGTCCCGCCGATATCGAGGGCGCGTTTGTGCCAGGCGGATAGCGAGAACGAACTACCCTCACGGCGCTCGGACTCCGCTCGGAGATCTTCCCAGATGCGCTGGCCGATCTTGTAGGACGGAGCCTGTCCCGGCCACCCCAGGTAACGATTGACTTCGAACCGAACGAACTCGTCCTCCATGAGAACGTTGTCGCGCATGAAATCGTAGGCGAAATCCGCATCCCAGATACCGTTTCCGTCCGGCCGCTTCTTGCCGAGGTGGACTCCGATGTCGAGAACGACTCGAGCAGCGCGCATGCGCTGACCGTCCAGCATCCCGAAGCGGTCTCCGTCGTCGTCGAGATATCCGAGTTCCGCCATGAGGCGCTCGGCGTAGAGCGCCCAGCCCTCAGCGTGACCCGATGAGCCGGCCAGTTGACGACGCCACGTGTTCAACTGTGCCGAGTTGTAGACCGCTTGAGAGATTTGCAGGTGGTGTCCGGGCACGCCCTCGTGGTACACGGTGGTTGTTTCACGCCAGGTGTCGAACTCGGTGACACCCTCTGGCACGCTCCACCACATTCGGCCGGCCCGCGAGAAATCGTCCGACGGACCGGTGTAATAAATCCCGCCCTCCTTCGTTGGGGCGATGTGGCACTCGAGATTACGCATGGGTTCGGCGATCTCGAAGTGTTCCTTACCCAGTTCTCGCACCGCATTGTCCGAGAGTTTTTGCATCCACGCCTGTAACGCCTCGGTGCCGTGAATCTTTCGCGTCGGGTCGTTGTCGAGAGCCGCGACGGCGTCGGCCACCGACCCACCCGCAATTCGCTTCGCAATCGTCTCTTGTTCCGCCCTCATTCGGGCCAGTTCGTCCAGACCCCACTCGTACGTTTCGTCCAGATCGACCGTCGCCCCCAAGAAGTGGCGGGAATGCAGACCGTAGACCTCGCGACCTACGCCGTCGTGTTCGTGGGACGCCGGAGCGAGATCGTCGCGGAGGAATGTCGCAAACTCGAGGTACGCGAGACGCGCGGATTCAGCCGCTGACAGGAGGTCGGCGCGCAAGGAATCGGGCAAGTCACTCGGTGCGGTGTTCGTTGCGAAGTCGACAAAAAAGCCCTCTGGACCGGCGTTTCGCTCCGCCTGAGAAATCACTTCGACAATCTGGCGACGAGCGGGAACGAATCCTTGTCGAATGCCCTCTGCGAGGGTCTGCCGATAGCCACCCAGGGCCGACGCGATGTTGCCGAGCTTTGCAGCGATGGTTTCCCACGCCTCGGCGCCATCGGTTGGCATGAGATCGAACACGTCGCGGATTCCTTGAGCGGGTGAGGCGCTGTTGTTGAGGTCTCGCAAGTGCCACTTCGACTCGCTCAACTCGAGGGCCAGCTCAAGGTCTCCCGTGAGGTCCAATTTGGTCACACGATCGACATCATCAACGGCGTCCACCGATCGCAGTGCAGTGAGGGTCGAACGAACCTCTGCGTCGTAGAGCGCATGACCGTTCGGCGAATAGTCGCCGTACTGGGACACATCCCCGTCGCGACCAAGCCAGATGCGAAAATCGGGGTCCAACTCGCAGAGCGTGTCCACCCATTTCTCGGCAATGAGGTCAACAGCGGTCGGAGTGCGTTTTTCGGTCATGCCAGAAGCCTAGTGACCCGCTTCTTTCCAGGACAACCCGAGCCCGATCTG
>CALPQP020000036.1 GCA_943325745.2 Gulosibacter massiliensis | reverse complement strand
CGGGTGAGGCGCTGTTGTTGAGGTCTCGCAAGTGCCACTTCGACTCGCTCAACTCGAGAGCCAGCTCAAGGTCTCCCGTGAGGTCCAATTTGGTCACACGATCGACATCATCAACGGCATCCGCCGATCGCAGTGCAGTGAGGGTCGCACGAACTTCTGCGTCGTAGAGCGCGTGACCGCTAGGTGAATAGTCGGCGAACTGGGACACATCCCCTTCGCGACCAAGCCAGATGCGAAAATCGGGGTCCAACTCGCAGAGCGTGTCCACCCATTTCTCGGCAATGAGGTCAACAGCTGTCGGAGTGCGTTTTTCGGTCATGCCAGAAGCCTAGTGACCTGCCTCTTTCCAGGACAACCCGAGCCCGATCTGGACGTCAAGCGGTACAGAGAGGGTGACGGCGTGTTCCATTGCGTCTTCGACAATCACTCGAAGGCGATCGGTTTCGCCCGGTGCAACTTCAAAAATGAGTTCGTCGTGAACCTGGAGCAAAAGCCTTGACGACAGTGACGCGTTTCGCAGACCCTCGACGGCGCGAATCATCGCAATTTTCATTATGTCGGCCGACGTCCCCTGAATCGGGGCGTTCAACGCGGCTCGTTCCGCGTTATCACGAACCATTCGATTCGAGCTGGCAAGGTCTCCAAATTGTCGCTTGCGACCGAACACCGTCGTGGTAAACAAATCCTTGCGGGCTTGTTCGACAACGGCCCGGAGGTAGTCTCGAACCCCACCGAAACGATCGAAATAGTCGGACATGAGCGACTTTGCTTCTTTGTTGTCGATGCGCAATTGCTTTGCGAGGCCGAAGGCGGACAGTCCATAAGCAAGACCGTACGACATTGCCTTGACCTTCGATCGCATCGCGGGCGTGACGTCAGCCGGTTCGACACCGAACACCGTCGCCCCGACATAGCGATGGAGGTCCTCGCCCGACTTGAATGCCTCGATGAGGGCTTCGTCGCCGGACAAGTGCGCCATGATGCGCATCTCAATCTGCGAATAATCGGCGGTGAGGAGACGCTCGTGGGCCGAGTCAGCGATGAACGCGGCCCGAATCTGAGCACCGACATCGCTGCGTATCGGGATGTTCTGGAGGTTCGGTTCCGACGACGACAGTCGACCCGTCGTCGTGCCGGTCTGGTCGAACGTCGTATGAATTCGACCGTCAGGTTGGATGCTCTTGCGCAAGACCTCGACGATTTGCGCAAGCTTGGTTTGTTCACGATGCTCAAGCAAGCCATCGAGGAATGGGTGTGGGTTCGACGCTTGTAGGTCCACGAGAGACGCAGCATCCGTTGAGTAGCCGGTTTTGGTTGCCCGCGTTTTGGGCATCCCCAGTGTGTCGAACAAGACTTCTTGCAGCTGCTTCGGCGACGACAGATTCATCTCGGTGCCGATCATTGCAAACAGCTCGGCGGCCTTCGCGTCTGCGGTTACGGTGAGGCGGCCATAAATGTCGTCCAGAATTGCCGCGTCCATTGCAATACCCGTTCGTTCCATCGCGAGAAGGACGGGGATCAGCGGAACCTCAATCTCGCGCTCAATTGACTGTTGACCTTCGTCCAGTCGTCCCTCGAGCTCAGCATCAAGTTGGGTCAGGATCCACGCGGTGGTCGCGGTACTGGCGGGGTCGACCGAAGGAACGAGTTCGTTGGGATCCGCAACCGGGACATCGAGGCCCGTGAGCGCCCGGGCAACATCGGGTAGCACCAACGACTTGGTGGACGAATCGAGTAGCCACGCCGCAACCCTCGTGTCGCGAACGATTCCGCCGAGCGAGAGATTGAATTCCGCGAGGAGATGCCCGAGGGCCTTTCCGTCGTGGACAATTTTGGGCGTAGTGCCCGCAAGCCAGGCGTCGAACGCTACATGGTCGAGTGAGTCGCTCGCCCGAACAGACCTCACGCACACGTCGTGAGTAGCGAGACCGATAGCGAAGCCGTCATCACCGCGTTCGATAAAGAGCCCGATTCGCTCAGCGGCGTTATCCGTCAACCATTTAGCGAGTTCTTCGTCCCCCATGTGGCGCGGGATGGGGGCAGGGACCTGTTCACGAATTGGCGTGCTCGGAACATGTGTTGGCGGCGCGGTCGCCACATCCGCCGCCGCCCCTCCGAACTGCAAGACCCGTTGCTTGAGCGACCGAAACTGCAGTCGATCGAACACTTCAACGACCTCAGTCGGCTCGATCGGGCGCCGGATCAGTCCGTCGAGAGGAACCGGAAGTTCGAGATCGCGAACAAGTTTGTTGAGTCGCGCGTTGCGTTCGACGTTACCGATTTGCTCGCGCAGATTGTTTCCAACGACGCCACCGATCTCGTCTCGGTGGGCCAGCACCGCGTCGAGCGACCCATATTGCTGAATCCATTTCACCGCGGTCTTTTCGCCCACCTTGTCGACCCCGGGCAGGTTGTCGGAGATCTCGCCGACCAACGCCGCGATGTCGGGATACTGGTCCGGCCGAATGCCGTAGCGTTCTTCCACCGCTGCGGGTGTATAGCGCTTGAGCTCGGACACGCCGCGCGCGCTCGGATACAACACCGTGACCTTGTCGGTGACAAGTTGGAAGGTGTCACGGTCGCCGGAAACCACCAGTACCTCGAGACCGGCGGCTTCTCCCTTCGTCGCCAGTGTCGCGAGAATATCGTCCGCTTCGTAGTTCTCCATTTGCATCGTCTCGATGCGCATCGCACGGAGTGCTTCTTGGAGCAGCGGAACCTGACCGATGAACTCAGGTGGCGTCTCGCCTCGGGTCCCCTTGTATTCGGGGTATTCTGCGGTTCTGAACGAATAACGTGAGATGTCGAACGCGACGGCCACGTGGGTGGGCTTTTCGGCCTGCAGAATCGTCAGAAACATGGACAAGAAGCCGTGAATCGCATTTGTGTGCTGCCCGGCGTCGGTCTGGAACGATTCGAGCGGTAGGGCGTAAAAAGCGCGGAACGCGAGCGAATGACCATCAATAACGAGAAGGGTAGGCTTTTCCGTGTCGCTCACGGCTTTAGCCTACCGAGCGCCGCCGACGGAAGGATTGCACTGTGGGAGTACTCGACAACCTTGACCCCGAATTGCAAGCGAGGTTTTCGACCGGCGGCGGCGAGCTGACCGGGAAGATGGGAATCGAGCTCCTCGAAATCTCTGCAGAACGAACGGTCGGGCGGATGCCGGTCGAGGGAAACCGCCAGGTCGTCGGAATTTTGCACGGCGGAGCCCACGTCGTTCTGGGTGAAACCCTGGGCAGCGTTGCGGCCGCGGTCCACGCCGGCGCTGGCCGTTATGCGGTCGGTATTGATATCAACGCAACGCACACCAAGAGCATCGCGGAAGGTTGGGTTACCGGCACGTGCGCCGCCATCTCGCTTGGGAAAACGATTTGTGTTCACGAAATCATCGTCACCAACGAGGCCGGTGAGCGATTGTCCACGGTCCGCATCACGAACCTGCTGCGCGACCGATGATTGCCGCCCAATTTATTTTCGAGCCAGGCGACTACGACGACGAGTTCCATGTATTGGACGCCGCCATCGATAACGCCGCGAAGTCCATCACGGGATTTTTAGGCACCGACCGATGGGTTTCACAGGATGGGCTGTGCGTCAACGCAATCTACTATTTCACAGACATGGCGGCTCTCACCAAACTGGGACGCTTCGACGATCACCGAACAGCCAAGAGCCAGGTCGACCGTTGGTACAAGGGATATCGAGTCATCGTGACGGAAGTCACCGCAACCTATGGGAACATGCCCCACATCGCCTCCGGCGACCTCTAAGACGAGGGATTCAACTGTTCTATGACGGCCTGAGCAATTTCGGTCATCGTCAGGCGTCGGTCCATTGAGGCTTTTTGAATCCAGCGGAACGCCTCGGGCTCTGTCAGCTTCATCTTTTCCTGCAACAAGCCTTTCGCGCGATCGAGAATCTTGCGCGTTTCGAGCCGCTCGAGCGCATCGGTCACTTCGGCCTCCACGGCGAGAAGTTCTTGATGTCGAGACAACGCCACTTCAATCTGCGGCAAGAGCCGTTCCGGAGTGAAGGGTTTGACAACGTAGGCGATCGCGCCCGCTTCGACCGCTCGCGCGATGAACTCAGATTGGGCAAACGCCGTGAGCATCACCACCGGGGCCAGTCGGTCTTTCCCGATTGCCTCAGCCGCGGTCAGTCCATCCATTTTTGGCATTGTGATGTCCATGATGACGAGATCGGGTCGAAGTTCCCGAGTGAGCTCAATTGCTGCCTCGCCATCCGCCGCCTCGCCGACCACGTCGAAACCGTTTTCACGCAAGACTTCGACAATGTCCATTCGGATGAGTGCCTCGTCCTCAGCAACCACAACGCGACGGGCTACGGTTTCACTCACGGGTTCAGCCTACGGTATCGTTTTCACCTGGAGCCGGATTGGCGGAATGGCAGACGCGAAGCACTCAAAATGCTTTGTCCGTAAGGGCGTGTGGGTTCAAGTCCCACATCCGGCACAACGAGAGGGCGGGGGATTTTCCCCGTCCTTTCGCAATTCGTTAGTGCTTCGGCATCTCGGTGCCGACAACGTGCACTCGAATATCGTTGGTTGAACCTGCGACTCCCGGAGGCGAACCCGAGATAACGACGACCTTGTCGCCCTTCTCTGCCAGACCCTCTGAAAGCAGTGATTCGTCGACCTCGGTGAACATCTGATCAGTGTGGGTAACCGGGTCAACCAGATAGGACGTGATTCCCCAGTACAGCGCCATGCGACGACGAATCGACTCGTCTGTCGCGAAAGCCTTCATGGGAATACGGAAGCGGAGGCGCGACATGCGGCGGGCGGAGTCTCCGGACTCAGTGAAAACGCACACGTATTTTGCCTCGACGAAGTCCGCGACATCGGCCGCGGCGAGAGTGATTGCGCCGCCCTGCGTGCGCGGCTTTGTGCCGAGTGGCAAAATGCGCTCGAGCCCGTGTTCTTCCGTGTTTTCAATGATTCGCGCCATGGTGGCAACCGTGATCGCCGGAAACTCTCCGACACTTGTTTCACCAGACAGCATGACGGCGTCCGCACCGTCGAGAATCGCATTGGCAACGTCGGACGTCTCTGCACGAGTTGGGACGGGTGACGAAATCATCGACTCGAGCATCTGTGTCGCGACGATGACGGGTTTCGCCATGCGACGGGCGGCTTCGACAGTGCGCTTTTGAACAAGCGGTACCTGCTCGAGGGGTAATTCGACACCGAGGTCTCCGCGAGCGACCATGATCGCATCGAAGGCGTCGACGATTTCGTCAATCGCGTCGACGGCCTGGGGCTTTTCAATCTTGGCGATGACCGGGAGCCTAATTCCTTCTTCCGCCATAATTTCGTGCACGCGAGTGACATCGGACGCACTGCGCACGAACGACAGCGCGATGTAATCCGCCCCAATTCGAAGACCCCATCGCAAATCGTCTTCGTCTTTCTTGCTCAGCGCTGGTACGTTGACGGCGACACCCGGAAGGTTGATGCCCTTGTTGTTGGAGACGGTCCCGCCAACGACAACCTCGGTGCGAACTCGAACACCGTCCGTGTCGAGTACTCGGACGTTCACCTTGCCATCATCGATGAGAAGTGTGTCACCCTCAGCAACGTCCTGCGGCAACCCCTTGAACGTCGTCCCACACAGTTCTTTCGTGCCCTCGATGTCTTCGGTCGTGATCGTGAAGATGTCTCCTACAGCGAGGTCGTGGGGACCGTCGGCAAACGTCCCGAGTCGGATCTTGGGCCCCTGCAGGTCGACGAGCACAGCAACCGGCTTTCCGAGGTCCGCTGCCACCTTTTTGATGTTGGCGAATACCGCTTCGTGAATCTCGTAAGTTCCGTGACTGAGATTCATGCGGGCAACGTCGACACCCGCTTCGATAACGGCTCGGATTGTGTCATAACTGTTCGTTGCCGGTCCCAGCGTGGCAACAATCTTTGCGCGTCTCATGGTGTCCTTTGTGGTGGGTGTGGACTTCGTTAGAAGTGTATCGGGGCGTCATGCGCGGAAACCGGGATCGGCAGTGTCGTGCGACCGCGAAGGTACTCGTCGGCGCGAGCCGCGGCGGCGCGACCCTCGGCAATAGCCCACACGATGAGCGACGCTCCTCGACCGGCGTCTCCGGCGACGAACACACCGGGGATGTTGGTGTCATAGGTGCTATTTCGTGCGACCGTTCCGCGCGACGACAAGTCGATGTTGAGCTGGTCCACGAGGACGCTGGACTCCACGCCCGTGTATCCGAGCGCAAGGAGAACGACGTCCGCAGGGAGCGTTTTTTCGCTGCCGGCTACGGGTCTGCGCGCGCCATCGACGAACTCTGTTTCCGCAACAACAAGTCCCGTCAGTTCACCGTGTTCGTTTCCGAGGAACTCGACGGTCGATGCAAGATACGTGCGTTCTCCGCCTTCCTCGTGGGCGCTCTGTACCTCAAAGAGCTGCGGGTCCATCGGCCAGGGCTGGGTCACCGGACGCTCGACCGGCGGCCGTTTACCGATGGCGAGGGTGGTGACGCTCAACGCTCCTTGACGAAGCGCGGTTCCCAGGCAATCGGCGCCGGTGTCGCCGCCCCCAAGAATGATGACGTTCTTACCCGCGACATCGATGTGATCGAGGGGGTCCTCGCCCGCGACAGCCCGGTTGGAGGGAACGAGGTAGTCCATCGCGAAGTGAATACCGGACAGTTCTCGGCCTGCGATGGGCAAGTCCCGACCAACCGGTGCGCCGGTCGCAACGATGACCGCGTCATACCGTTCATGAAGTTCAGTCCACGTGACGTCGATTCCGATGGTCACTCCCGTTCTAAATCGGGTTCCCTCCTCACGCATCTGGTCGATGCGCCGGTCGATGTGTCGTTTTTCCATCTTGAAATCCGGAATCCCGTAGCGAAGTAGTCCCCCGACGTATTCATCACGCTCGTAGACAGCAACAGTGTGTCCAACCCGCGTCAGCTGCTGAGCCGCGGCGAGACCGGCGGGACCAGATCCGACAATGGCGATGGTCTTGCCGGTGAGGCGGTCGGGTAGCACCGGGTTGATGTAACCCTTTTCCCACGCGGTGTCGATGATCGCTAGCTCCGCCTGCTTGATAGTGACGGCCGGTTGGTTTATGCCCAGAACACACGACGATTCACACGGCGCCGGGCAGAGCCGCCCCGTGAACTCGGGGAAATTGTTGGTGGCGTGAAGTCGCTCACTCGCCGCCCGCCACTCGTCGCGATGGACTAAATCGTTGAATTCAGGTATCAGGTTCCCCAGTGGACAGCCCTGGTGGCAGAACGCAACACCGCAGTCCATGCATCGCCCAGCCTGACGTTCAATCTGTCCTGACTCACGCTCGGCGTAGACCTCTTTCCAGTCGCGCAAGCGGATTGACACCGGCCGACGTTCGGGGGTTTCGCGCGTCGTCGTCTTCAGAAATCCTCGGGGGTCAGCCACCGGTCACCTCCATGATTT
>CALPQP020000035.1 GCA_943325745.2 Gulosibacter massiliensis | reverse complement strand
CTTCGCGAGGAGCCCCGTGAACGACATTCACACATTCAACGCCCCCCTGTCCGAGGTTGACCCCGAGATCGCGGAGGTTTTGAAACTCGAACTCGGTCGCCAGCAGGACTACCTCGAGATGATAGCGTCCGAGAACTTTGTCCCCCGCTCAATTCTGCAGACCCAGGGTTCGGTACTGACCAACAAATACGCCGAAGGCTCCCCGGGCAAGCGTTACTACGGTGGATGTGAATTCGTCGACATCGCCGAGTCACTCGCGATTGAGCGTGCGAAGTCGCTGTTTGGTGCGGCCTATGCCAACGTGCAGCCGCACTCTGGCGCGACCGCGAACGCCGCTGTCCTGCATGCCATCGCCACCAAGGGCGACACGATTCTCGGTCTTGAACTCGCACACGGTGGACACCTCACACACGGCATGAAACTCAACTTCTCGGGCCGCTTGTACAACGCTGTGGCCTACGGGCTCGACCCCGAAACGTTCCTTGTCGATATGAACGTTGTGCGCGAACTGGCGCTGGAACACAAGCCGCAGGTCCTCATCGCGGGCTGGAGTGCCTACTCGCGCCATCTCGACTTCGCCGCGTTCCGCGAAATCGCCGATGAGGTCGGCGCCAAGCTCTGGGTCGACATGGCGCACTTCGCCGGGCTAGTTGCCGCTGGGGTTCACCCGAGCCCCGTCCCTTACGCAGACGTTGTCTCGACGACCGTTCACAAAACTCTCGGTGGTCCGAGGTCGGGACTTATCTTGTCGCGGGATGAGGAGCTGGGTAAGAAGTTGAACTCGGCCGTGTTCCCCGGTCAGCAGGGTGGGCCTCTCATGCATGTGATTGCCGGAAAAGCGACGGCGTTCAAACTCGCCGCGACCCCCGAGTTCAAGGAACGCCAAGAACGCACCATTCGCGGGGCGCAGATCCTCGCCGAGCGTCTCACCGAGGCCGACGCGACACAGGCTGGTGTTGGCGTGCTCACCGGAGGAACCGATGTTCACCTGGTCCTCGTCGACCTTCGCAATTCGACCGTGAACGGAATGGAAGCACAAGACCTGCTCCACGACGCGGGAATCACCGTCAACCGGAACTCGGTCCCGTTCGACCCTCGCCCTCCGATGGTCACGTCGGGCGTTCGCATCGGAACCGCAGCACTCGCAACCCGCGGTTTCGGAGACGCAGAATTCACCGAAGTGTCGGATGTCATCGCTCACGCGCTGATGCCGAATCCGGATGCGATCGAACTCAAACGACGCGTCAAGGTTCTGACCGATTCCTTCCCGCTCTACCCCGGCCTCGAGCAGTAACGCCGATGACGGCCGGGTTGCTGGATGGCACGGCGACCGCCGGGGCAATCAAAAGCGACCTCACGGTTCGCGTTGACGCGCTTCGCGCGAGGGGCATCACACCGGGCCTCGCCACGGTATTGGTCGGACACGACCCAGGTTCCGAGTGGTACGTGGGCGGCAAGCACAAGGACTGCGCCGAGGTCGGAATCACATCGGTTCGCCGGGACCTTCCCGAGCGCGCGACACAGGCCGAGATCGAAGCCGTGATCGACGAATTGAATGCGAACGACGAGGTCACCGGCTATATCGTCCAGTTGCCGTTGCCGAAACACCTCGACACCGACGCGATTCTTGAACGCATCGACCCGAATAAGGACGCCGATGGACTTCATCCTATGAACCTCGGTCGGCTCGTCAATCGAGCGTCCGGACCGATCACGTCACCGCTGCCGTGCACCCCGCGCGGGGTCATCGAACTCGTCGAACGCCACGGGATTTCGTGGAGTGGACTCAACGTCGTCGTCATCGGTCGCGGAATCACCGTCGGTCGACCCATTGGGTCTCTTCTCACTCGCAAGGAAATCAACGCCACCGTGACGCTCACGCACACGGGGACCCGAAACCTCGCGGAGCACCTGCGGGCGGCGGATGTCATTATCGCGGCCGCGGGCTCGCCCTCAATCGTGACGGCAGCCAACGTCAAGCCGGGCGCAATCGTTCTGGATGTGGGTGTCTCGCGCGTGACCAATCCCGATGGCACGACACGCATTGCCGGCGATGTCGATGTGGATGTTCGAGAAGTGGCCGCCTGGGTGTCGCCGAACCCCGGCGGTGTTGGGCCCATGACGCGCGCCCTGCTGTTACAGAACGTGGTCGAAATTGCGGAACGCGCTCTGTAGACCGAGTTAGGGATTTGCGCCGTTGCGTCCGCTGATCATGCCACCCATCGGAGGCATGACCCGAACGATGACCGCCAGAGTGTCAATCACGAGCCAGGTGTCCTCGGACACGATGACGTGCGTTCGGGCGCGAATCTGCTCGTTTGTTTCGAGTTCGGACTTGATGAAATCCGCACGGTCCTCGGTCGAATTGAACACGACGAGGGTAGCTCCCTCAGCGCAGGTTTGTGCAGCAAGCGCGAGTGGTTTACCGAGTGGAGCCCAATCAGAACACACCCCACCCGCCGCGACAAACCGCTCACGCAGGTCGTCCAATTGAGCAGCCGAATCGGAGGAACATCCCGTTAGGCTGAACATCACGCCGCCGACCAGTGAGATTGCGGCGAGGCGGTGCACGTGTCCATCCTAAGGACGGGCACAGTTCGGTACGCTCGACTTATGGCGAAGTTGTATTTCCGATATGGCGCGATGAACAGCGGCAAGAGCACGGCGTTGCTCCAGGCTGCCTATAACTACGCGGAACGCGGGCAGCAGGTGCTCATTGCGAAGCCTCGCATCGACACGAAGGGTGAAGCGTTGATCGTGTCGCGCCTTGGTGTTGAACGGGCCGTGAACTTTGTCATCGGACCAAACGATGATGTTCGCACGATGTTCGACGCGTATCGTTCTCAAACCAAAGCAACGACTGGCCAGGATGTGGCGTGCCTCCTTCTGGACGAGGCTCAGTTCCTCAGTGTCGACCAGGTCGACGATCTCTTACGCATCGCAATTCTTGAGGACGTTCCGGTCCTCGCGTATGGAATTCGTACCGATTTTCAGACGATCGCTTTCCCCGGTTCGCGCCGACTCCTCGAAGTCGCACACGCTCTCGAGGAACTGAAGACGATTTGTCGTTGCGGGCGAAAGGCGATGTTCAACGCTCGACTCGTGAATGGTCAGTTCATTTTTGACGGCGCCCAGGTCGCGATCGACGGCGAGAACGTGACCTACGAGTCGCTCTGTGGCACGTGCTATTTGCGCGAATCCAACGGGATGCTCGCGCACGGGTTTAACGCCCCCAGCGCCTTCCTGCCGACGCTCGCGCCGGACGCCGACTTCTCTTAGGCCTCTACAGGAGAGAGTAACTGTGTCTCCGCTAGCTCGCGGTACAGCGGCACCACGGTCAACAGTTGTTCGTGTGTTCCGATCCCGAGGACTTCACCCTTGCTGAGAACCACAATTTGGTCACTGTCGATGACGGTCGAGAGCCGATGCGCGATGACAATCAGTGTGCGCTGCGCAGAGACACGGTCGATGGCATCCTTCATCAATTGTTCGTTGAGCCCGTCCAGGCTCGATGTTGACTCATCGAGCAACAGGATTGGTGCGGCTGCAAGGAGAGCGCGGGCGATCGCGAGTCGTTGACGTTCGCCGCCCGATAGCAGAACGCCGCCCTCGCCAACAGGGGAGTGAATACCGCGTTCGTCTCGGTCAACGATGTTCGCGAGATTCACTTCGTCAAGTACGGCGAGGCAGTCCGCGTCGGTCGCGTTCGGTGCTCCGAGGATGAGGTTGTCGCGAATCGAGCCCGCGAGAACGGGCGCGTCCTGTTCGACGTACCCGATTGCGGAGCGCAGTTCGGTGCGGTCGAGTGCGCGAATGTCGTGCCCTCCGAGGCGAATTGTTCCCGATTGTGGGTCGTAGAACCGTTCAATGAGAGACAAAATCGTCGACTTTCCCGAGCCGCTAGGCCCGACCAACGCGATGCGAGTCCCGGTCTTTACGGTGAACGAAATGTTGGTCAAAATTGGTGTCTCGGGGTCGTATGCAAAGTTGACCTTGTCGAACTCGATCGCAACCGTGCCAAGTTCCCCGCCAAGGGTGTCCGTCACGACGTCGTTCGCGGATTCGCTCGGCAAGTCGATGATCTCTTGAATGCGACCGAGAGCTCCGAGAGCCTGCGCGACCGAGGTGAAAGCGCCGATTGCCTGGCCGAGCGGCATGATCATCATGAACAGGAAAAGGATGAACGACACGAGCTGCGCGACGTCGATTGCGCCGCTCGCGACGCGGAATCCGCCAACCCCGAGCACGACGAGGAACGACACTTGCATTGCGATACCTGAAATCGGAATGACAAACGCCGAAATTCGCGCGACGTCGAGCCCCGCACGCCACGCTCCACGCGAATCGTCATCGACGGTGTCGATTTCACGCTGGACGGCGTTTGCAGCGCGAACCGTCCGAACTGCGGAGATGGCGCGCTCGACGGACGCGGTGAGGTCGCCGACACGGTCTTGGGCGCGTCGCGAATAGACCCGGATTCGGCGTGACAGTGCGATGACGATAACCATCGAACTGACGACGACGGAAAAGGTGAGGCCAAAAAGGATCATGTCGATGATCAACATCGCGATGATGGAACCGACGAACGTGACGAAACCGCCGATGGCCTCAACCAAACCCTGGGTGAGAACGGCGCGCAGCATCGTCGAGTCTGCGCCAACCCGAGACACCAGGTCGCCGGTTCGACGGGCATCAAACTGGCTGATTGGCAGGTTCAGCAGTCGGGCAACGAGGTGGCGCCGGGACGAAAGGACGACGCTTTCGCCGGTTCGCTGCAACAGGTAGTGGCGAACGCTCGAGAGAATCGCGCTTCCGATGACGAGAGCGATGAGGGCGGGCACAAGCCAGCCGAGGTCGGTGCCCGCTTGCACGGTCGAAATGACCTGGGCGACGATAAGCGGTTGGCCCAGAGACGCAGCGGCACCGAGCAGGCTGAGGACAATGACCACGCCCAAAATCCGCTTGTGTTCGAGCAGGTACGGCATTAATTGACCGAAGGTTGCCTTGGGTCCGGACGAGTCGACCGGTGCGCCACCGCGGCGGAATCCGCCAAAACGAGGAGAAGACATGACCGTCCTTTGCGTGAGTTAACGGGAATGCGTTAAATGGTTTGGGTTCGCCGAAACCTGAAGCATCCCTCCGTACTAGGATAAGTCTTTGTGTCTGTACCCGTGATTCGCGCCGAAAACATCGCCAAGAAATATGGCGATTTCGTTGCCGTTGACGGTGTTTCGTTCGAGGTGCAGCGGGGAGAATCATTCGGACTCCTTGGCCCCAACGGTGCCGGAAAGTCCACGACAATGAAGATGATTTCCGCCGTGTCGACACGCACGTCAGGGACGCTCGAGGTCCTCGGGATGGACCCCAACACCGACGGGCCGGCAATCCGTTCGCAACTCGGTGTCGTGCCACAGGAGGACAACCTCGATCAGGAATTACGTGTTCGCGAGAACCTGATTACCTACGGTCGATTCTTCGGAATGTCCCACGCCGCGGTGGCGAAGCGCGCCGATGAACTGCTCGAATTCGCCCAGTTGACGGATCGCGCCAAATCCAAGGTAGAACCGCTCTCTGGTGGAATGAAGCGTCGTCTGACGATTGCTCGTTCCCTCATGAACGATCCCCAGATGCTGCTTCTGGACGAGCCGACGACGGGACTTGACCCGCAGGCCCGACACATTCTGTGGGACCGTTTGTTTCGCCTTAAGGAGCAAGGCACGACGCTTGTGCTCACGACGCACTATATGGACGAAGCCGAACAACTGAGCGATCGCATCGTGGTCGTCGACAAGGGTGCCATCATGGCCGAGGGTTCGCCCGCGCAACTCATTCGCGAGTATTCGAGCAAAGAAGTCCTCGAAGTTCGGTACGGCTCGGACAAGAACGCTACCGTCGCGAAATCAATCGCAGATATTGGCGAGCGTCAGGAAATCTTGCCCGACCGCATCTTGATCTATAGCGATAACGGGGAACGCGATCTCGCAGAAATCACGAAACGCGGTCACCACCCGATGACGAGCCTCGTGCGAAGGTCGTCGCTGGAGGACGTTTTCCTGCGCTTGACCGGCCGGAGTCTCGTCGAATGACATCCGTCGCCGACATCAAGGCGGACGCCGAGAAACCGCGTCGCTGGGGTTGGTGGTACGTCGCCGAGCTCCGATTGCGCGAAATGCGCGGTTACGTCAGTTACGTCGTGACGTCGTCCTTCGCAAACCCGCTCATGTACCTGCTTGCGTTGGGGATCGGCCTCGCTAATCTCATCCCCGAGGGGATGGAGGGCGTCCCGTTTCTTGTCTTCGTCGCCCCCGCTCTGCTCATGTCGACCATCCTGACGGTTGGCGCGGAAGAGGGCATGTACCCCGTGCTCAGCGGGTTCAAATGGCACAAGATCTTTTTTGCGATTCACGCGACACCCATCACCCCGGGGCAAATCGTCGGCGGGTTCCTTGTTCATCTGACGATTCGTTTCACGTTCACCGCAGGCGTCTTCTACGGTTTCCTCGTCGCTTTCGGAGCGGTCCCGTTCGCCTCGGGATGGGTCATGATTCCCATCGCCATCCTGGGAGCGTTCTCCATCCTCACACCACTGGGTGCTTACGCGGCGAGCCTCGACGACGACACCGGTCAATTCGCTCTAATCCAACGTCTCGTGGTCATGCCCATGTTCTTGTTCTCGGGGACCTTCTTCCCCCTCTCGCAGGTTCCCGACTGGCTCGAGTGGGTCGGATGGGTCTCGCCGCTCTGGCACGCAACACAGTTGGGTCGAACTTTCAGCTACGGCGCAATCGAGCCCATTTGGCTGTCTGCAACGCACCTCGCTGTGTTGATTGCCTATGCGGTCATCGGGGGATATTTCATGAAGCGTGCGTTCGTCGCAAGGCTGACGCGATGACCGCCGCGGTCCGGGCCAGTGCGGCGACCGCGCCGAAGCGACGTTTCGGTGGGATGTCCGGCGGTAACGCTCGCGCGGTGATCGAACGAGGACTTCGGGCAACGATGTCCAACAATTACCTGGTCGTCCTTAGTGGTTTCTTCGAACCGGTGTTCTACCTGCTGTCAATGGGAATTGGCCTCGGCGGAATCATCGGCGCCATCGATGTCGACGGAGTGTCGGTGCCGTACGGTGCGTACATCGCCCCCGCGCTTCTTGCCGTGTCGGCGATGAACGGTGCGATCTACGATTCAACGTGGAATGTTTTCTTCAAACTCAACTTCGGCAAGTTGTATCAGACGATGCTGCTGACATCGCTCGGGCCGTTGGATGTTGCCCTCGGAGAAATCACACTCGCGCTGTTGCGCGGTGGGGTGTATGCGGTCGGATTCCTCATCGTCATGCAGACCATGGGGTTAGTTCTGTCGCCACTGGCAATGCTCGCAATCCCCGCGGTCATCCTGATTGCTGCGGGTTTCGCGTCAATCGGGATGGCATTTACGTCCTACATGAAGACGTTTCAACAGATGGACTGGTTGCCGATGGTCATGCTGCCGATGTTCCTGTTCTCGGCGACGTTCTTCCCCATCACGGTGTACCCCGAAGCGATTCAGAT
>CALPQP020000034.1 GCA_943325745.2 Gulosibacter massiliensis | reverse complement strand
CGCTCCAGGCGGCCCACGACTTCATGACCACGCTGACGCTGTCCGATCGTGATGCGCAGGTCGCTGCCGCGGTCCTCCGCGAAATCACCGCGCGCTTGGATTTCCTCTTACACGTCGGGTTGAGTTACCTCACGATGTCTCGAGCGGCGGGGACGCTCTCTGGCGGAGAGGCACAACGAATTCGTCTCGCGACACAGATCGGCGCGGGACTGACCGGCGTCCTGTACGTGCTCGATGAGCCGTCCATCGGGCTCCACCAGCGCGACAACCGCCGACTCATCGAAACTCTGATTCGATTGCGTGACATCGGAAACACCTTGGTCGTTGTCGAGCACGATGAAGACACGATTCACGCCGCCGACTGGATTGTCGATATCGGTCCCGGAGCTGGCGAGCACGGGGGTGAGGTCGTGCACTCGGGTTCGCTGGCAAACTTGCTCAAAGAAAAGAAGTCCCACACCGCGGCATTCCTTGCCGGTCACGAAAAGGTGTCCGACCGGGTTGAACGTCGTCCGTGTTCTGCGGACCGAATCGTGACTGTTCACGGCGCAACCGCGAACAACCTCGTCGACGTCGACGTCGATTTCCCTTTGGGTGTCTTTGTAGCGGTGACCGGGGTCTCGGGCTCCGGAAAGAGCTCACTCGTCAACGACATCCTCTACAAGGTCATGGCAAACCGTCTCAACGGCGCGAAGCAAACCCCCGGTCGTCACAAGTCGGTTTCGGGCCTCCATCTGCTCGACAAGGTGATTCACGTCGACCAGGCGCCCATCGGTCGAACCCCGCGGTCGAACCCCGCCACCTACACCGGAGTTTTCGACAAGATTCGCACGCTGTTCGCCGAGACAATCGAGGCAAAGGAACGCGGCTACGGGCCGGGGCGCTTCTCGTTCAACGTGAAGGGCGGACGTTGCGAGAACTGCTCGGGTGACGGCACGATCAAGATCGAGATGAATTTCTTGCCCGACGTCTACGTCGAGTGCGAGGAGTGTCACGGTCAGCGCTACAACCGCGAGACGCTGACGGTTCGCTACAAGGGGAAGAACATCTCTGAGGTCCTGAGCATGTCGATCGAGGATGCCGAGAAGTTCTTCGCGGCCATAACGTCGATTCACCGTTTCATGAAAACACTCTGTGACGTCGGACTCGGGTACGTTCGACTGGGACAGTCCGCCACCACGCTGTCTGGTGGTGAAGCTCAACGCGTCAAGCTCTCTACCGAACTACAACGACGATCCACGGGCCGAACCGTCTATGTGCTCGACGAGCCGACAACGGGCCTCCACTTCGAGGACGTGCGTCGCTTGCTCACCGTCCTGCACACGCTCGTCGACAAGGGCAACACGGTGATTGTCATCGAACACAACCTCGATGTCATTCGATCGGCTGACCACGTCATCGACCTCGGACCTGAAGGCGGGGACCGCGGCGGACGTGTCGTCGCCACCGGAACACCGGAGGAAATCGCTCGGGTCAAGGAATCGCACACCGGCACGTTCTTGGCGGAAATCCTGAAATGACCGTCAACTGGCACCCGGAGCCTCGGTCGATACCGACCGACCCCGGCGTGTATCGCTTTTACGACGAAAACAACCGAATTCTCTACGTTGGCAAGGCGAAGGTTCTGCGCAACCGGCTGTCGACCTACTTTCACAACCCCGCCGGTTTGATGGAGCGAACGGCTCGGATGGTGAACACCGCCCGCCGTGTCGATTGGACGGTGGTGGGCAGTGAACTGGAAGCGTTGCACCTCGAGTTCACGTGGATCAAGGAGTTCCGTCCACCCTTCAACATTCAATTCCGCGATGACAAGGGTTATCCCTACCTCGCCGTCTCAATGGGTGAGGAATATCCGCGGGCGTTCCTTGCGCGAACCCGAGTCAAGGACGGCACCAACTATTTCGGTCCGTTCACGAAGTCCTGGGCGGTTCGCGAGACGCTCGACCTGTTGTTGTCGGTGTATCCGGTTCGGTCGTGCGAGAAGTCAACCTTCGCCAAGGCGCGGCGAGACGACAGGCCCTGCTTGTTGGGTGATATCGGGAAGTGTGCGGCCCCGTGCATTGGCCGAGTCACCACCGAAGAGCACCGCGAACTGGCGCACAACCTCGTCGGTTACATGACGAAGCAGGACTCGACCGTCATCGACGACCTCGGTCACAAGATGACAGATGCGTCCGAACGCCACGATTACGAATCAGCCGCACGGTTCCGAGACCAACGCGCCGCCCTGCGGTCGATCGCAGAACGCTCCGCTGTCGTATTGCGCGACGAACTCGATGTCGACATTATCGGTTTTGCGTCGAGCGAACTATCGGCCGCTATCGCGATTTTTCACGTGCGGGGAGGCCGCGTTCGTGGAACTCGTTCGTGGACCGTCGACACGGAACTCGAGATGGATCCCGCTGCGATTCTGGAACAGGCGATCGAAAACGTGTACGAACTTGATGCCCCACCCGCGCTGATCGACGTCCCGTTCGAACCTCAGTCGGCCGGTGTACTCGCTGAATCGCTGTCGCAGCGTCGAAGCAACGCCAAACTCAAGGGAAAAGTGAGGATCGCGGTTCCCCTACGCGGTGACCGCGCCACGCTGTTGACCAGCGTCACCAAGAATGCGATGCTGGCCCTCGGCGAACACGAACTGCACCGCGCGCATGATTTTGTCGCGCGTTCGAGGGCACTCGAAGACCTGAGGGACAATCTCGGTCTGCCCGAGGCGCCCCTGCGATTCGAGTGCTGCGACATTTCCCATCTGGGTGGTACCGATATCGTCGGTTCGCTCGTCGCATTCGAAGATGGATTGCCCGTCAAGGATGACTATCGCCATTACGGAATCGAGTCGGCTCGCGACGACACCGAAGCGATGTACCAGCTCATTTCTCGGCGACTCGTGCGCTTGGCGGAGGAGCGTCCGACGATGCGCTATCCGACAACGCTAATCCTGGTCGACGGCGGCCAGCCTCAGGTCAACGCAGCGGCACGCGCGCTTCACGAGTCCGGTATTGACGGAGTCGCGGTGGTCGGTTTGGCCAAACGTCTCGAGGAACTCTGGCACCCCAACAGTAATTACCCAGTGATTTTGCCGCGCGATAGTGATGCGTTGTACCTGGTTCAACGCGCCCGAGACGAAGCGCACCGGTTCGCTCTGCGATATCAGAAGTCGAAGCGCACAAAAGTGTTGACATCGTCCCTCAACGAGTTGGACGGCATCGGTCCGAAACGTGTCCAGGCCCTGATTGCGCACTTCGGAAGTCCCACCGCGGTCCGTGCCGCCTCAAAAGTCGAGCTCCGTCAAGTTCCGGGGATAGGCGACGACACCGCCCAACGGATTCTGGATTCCCTGAACGCGGGCGAAACTCGCGGGTAGTCTGAAGAGACCATGACCGACAGCGTCGCTCACATCATCATCGTCACCGGTATGTCTGGTGCGGGCCGATCTACCGCGGCGCACGCTCTCGAAGACGGTGGCTGGCGTGTCATCGACAATCTGCCATCCCAACTTCTTCCGTCCCTCGTGGACATCGCCACGACCGAGGCAAGCGCGATGAACCGCCTTGCCGTTGTGGTCGATGTCCGCGGCGGAGAGAGCGTCGAGGAACTAGCACCTTTTGTCGAGACGCTTCGGGCCGAAACGAACCTCAGAGTTCTGTTTCTCGATGCGACCGATGCAGAGCTGATTAAGCGGTTCGAGAGCGTTCGTCGGCCACACCCATTGCAAGGTAGCGGCACACTCATCGATGGAATTCGGGCGGAACGGGCTCGTCTCGAAACTATCCGCGGGCATGCCGACGTCGTCATCGACACCACCGGACTCAATACCCACCAAACGACCACTCTGGTTTTCGACACGTTTCGGTCGGATGACAGCGCAGAGGTCAACGTCGTCATTGAATCGTTCGGCTTCAAACACGGGCTCCCCGCGGACGCCGATATCGTAGGTGACGTTCGATTCCTTCCCAACCCGTTTTGGACCGAAACCTTGCGTGACGAGAACGGGCTGCACCCCGATGTCTCAGCTTTCGTCCTCGGCCAGGCGGACGTCGAGCAATACCTCGACGGGCTCGTCCTCATGCTCGGCGCTACCCTCCGCGGATACGTTCGTGAGAATAAGCGCCACGCCACTATCGCCATAGGATGTACAGGTGGCAAGCACCGCAGTGTGGCTATCGCCGAGGAACTCGCAGGCCGCATCGCGACCATCCCCGGCGTAGCGGTCACCCGCAAACACCGCGACATTGGGCGCGACTAGAAAAGGATTTCCACAGGATGTCATTGACAGCGGCGGTAAAGGATGAGGTGCTCGGTTTACCCGATGCTCCACCGTCGACGCGTCTCGCGGAACTGACAACGATTTTGCGCTTCGGCGGCGGATTGCACCTCGTTGGAGGCAAACTCGCCGTCGAGATCGAGCTCGATCACGCCGGATCCGCACAACGGGTTCGTCACTTGACTCACATCCTGCTCGGCGTGCCGTCCACCGCGACGGTAATCCCGGCAAACGCGAACAGGAAGGTCGAAACCGTTCGGGTGCTCGTGACAGAGGGAGCCGACCAACTGGCCCTCTCCACGGGTTTGCTCGACACGCGTCGTCGCCCGGTTCGCGGACTGCCTAACAAACTCACCACGGCGCCGATCGGAGACCTCGTCGGCGTCCTGCGCGGCGCCTTCTTGGCACGCGGGATCGTTTCCGACCCCGGCCGCAGCCAAATAATCGAGATCGTCGCACCGACCAACGAGGCTGCGATGGCACTGGTCGGCGCGTGTAGCCGATGTGGAATTTCCGCCAAGACCCGCGACATCCGCGGCGGTTTCCGCGTGGTAATCCGCGACACCGAGGCGATTTCCGCATTTCTCAACTACATCGGGGCTGCAAAAAGCCTCGACAAATGGAGCGAAGCACGCGCAACCCGTGAGGTACGCGCCAATGCGAACCGCCTGGTCAATTTCGACGACGCCAACCTTCGCCGGAGTGCTCAGGCCGCCGTCGCGGCGTGTGCCCGCGTCGAACGAGCCTTCGAGATCCTCGGCACCGACATTCCCGACCATCTGGCCTACGCTGGGCGACTAAGGCTCGACAATCGCGAGGCGAGTCTCGACGAACTCGGGCACCATGCCACGCCGATCATGACGAAGGACGCAGTCGCGGGAAGAATCCGTCGCCTGCTCGCCATGGCGGACAAAAAGGCGGCGGATCTCCGAATTCCCTCGACATCCGACGGCATCCCTGATTTAGACGATTAACCCCACCACCATCGAAAGGAAGACCATGCCCGTCTACACCCTCCCCGAGTTGACGTTTGACTATGCCGCTCTGGAACCGCATATTTCGGCCCGCATTATGGAACTTCACCACTCCAAGCACCACGCAGCATACGTGGCAGGAGCGAACGCCGCACTTGACCAAATGGAGGAAGCCCGAGCAAACAATTCATTCGGAGCCATCAACAAACTCGAAAAAGATCTCGCTTTCCACCTTGGCGGTCACATCAACCACTCGATCTTCTGGACGAACCTTTCCGCCGACAGCGCAGACCGCCCGGCAGGTGAACTGGCGTCAGCTATCGATGAGTTTTTCGGTTCGTTTGACGGTTTTAAGGCCCACTTCTCCGCCGCAAGTCTCGGAATCCAGGGGAGTGGCTGGGGAATCCTTTCGTGGGATCCGGTCGGTGCACGACTAATCGTCCAGCAGTTGTTCGATCAGCAGGCAAACACCGCTCAGGGAACCGTTCCTATCTTGCAACTGGACATGTGGGAACACGCGTTCTACCTCGACTACCAAAACGTCAAGGCCGACTACGTCACCGCGTTCTGGAATATCGTCAATTGGGACAACGTCGCACAACGATTCGCCGCGGCTCGCGACCATTCCTCAGCAAGTTTGCTACTCTCGTAGTAGGTGGCGTTGCCTGATTAGGGCACGCTACTTTTCGCATTTCCCTTCACATTCGCAATTCTCAGACAGGACCACTCGTGAGCGTCAAAATCGGAATCAACGGCTTCGGTCGGATCGGACGCAATTACCTTCGTGCGGCTCTTGCGCAGGGCAGTACCCTCGACATCGTCGCGGTTAACGACCTCTCCGACACCAAGTCGCTGGCGACACTCCTCAAGTACGACTCGGTCAATGGTCGCCTCAACGCGGACGTCACCCACGACGACTCTCACGTCATTGTGAACGGCAAAAAGATCAGAGTACTCGCCGAGCGAGACCCCGCACTGCTTCCCTGGGGTGAATTGGGTGTTGACATCGTCATCGAATCGACTGGCCGCTTCACCAACGTCACGGATGCACAAAAACACATCGATGCTGGCGCGTCCAAGGTTCTCATCTCCGCTCCCGGCACCGACGTTCACGGCACCTTCGTGATGGGCGTCAACCACGACACGTACAATCCCGACACAGACCACATCATTTCGAACGCGTCCTGCACCACGAACTGCCTCGCGCCGCTCGCCAAGGTGTTTAATGACGAATTCGGAATCGAGAACGGTCTCATGACGACGGTTCACGCCTACACGGCGGATCAGAACCTTCAGGATGGTCCTCACGAGGATTTGCGCCGAGCGCGGGCCGCCGCCATCAACATCGTTCCGTCATCGACCGGTGCCGCTAAGGCAATCGGTCTTGTTCTTCCGGAACTCAAGGGCAAGCTCGACGGATTCGCGCTTCGCGTCCCCGTTCCCACGGGTTCAATCACCGACCTCACCGTCATTTCGAAAAAGACCGTAACCATTGACGAGGTCTTGGCCGCGTACAAGAGGGCGTCCGAGGGCTATCTCAAGGGGATCATGGCGTACACCGATGACCCCATCGTCTCGAGTGATATCGTCGGCGACCCGCATTCGTCAATCTTCGATGCTGGATTGGTGAAAGTCATTGGAGATACGGTCAAGGTCGTGTCGTGGTACGACAACGAGTGGGGATATTCCAACCGACTCGTCGACCTGACCGAGTATGTCGCCGAACGCCTCTAATGGCACTTCGCACGCTGCAAACGCTCGGGGCCGTGGGAGGCAAAACGGTTCTGGTTCGTTGTGATTTCAACGTTCCGCTGTCAGATGGAGTTATCACGGACGACGGTCGAATTCGCGCATCGTTGCCCACCATCGAGCACCTACTGAAAGCTGGTGCAGCGGTCGTCGTGATGTCCCATCTGGGCAGGCCCGACGGGGTGGTCGACGCGCGATACTCACTCGCACCCGTCGCCACGCGCCTGGCGGAACTTCTCACGGTTCCCGTTCATTTCGCAACCGACACGGTCGGCCCCGTAGCCCAAGAAATGCGAGCGGGCCTAACGCCCGGTGAAGTTCTCGTGCTCGAAAACCTGCGCTTTGATCCGCGTGAGACGTCGTCCGTCGATTCGGAACGCGTCGAGTTCGCCGCTTTATTGACAAACGGGGTCGCCGCCTTCGTTTCCGACGGCTTTGGAGTCGTTCACCGCAAACAGGCGTCGGTGTGTGAATCGGCCGAGGCCGTGCCCAGTGTGGCCGGACTTCTGGTCGCGTCCGAGACGGACGTTCTGCGCCGGCTGACGACGAATACCCAGCGCCCGTACACGGTTGTTCTAGGAGGTTCCAAGGTCTCTGACAAGCTCGGAGTCATCGAGCACCTCCTTCCCCGTGTCGACCGGCTCCTCATTGGCGGAGGGATGGCGTTTACGTTTCTCAAGGTGATGGG
>CALPQP020000033.1 GCA_943325745.2 Gulosibacter massiliensis | reverse complement strand
ATTCGCGTGAGCATGGACAAGGCAGGTTTGTATTGCGAAGGTGTCAAGGGCGAGTGCAACCTCGGTCAACAAGAAATCGCGTTCCGATACGACACCGCGTTGATCACGTGTGATAACCATTCCATCTACAAGAGCGGCGCCAAGATGATCGCCGACAACCACGGTAAGTCGCTGACGTTCATGGCCAAGTTCAACGAACGCGAAGGCAACTCGTGCCACATCCACATCTCGTTCCGCGATTCGAAAGGCAACGCCGTATTCGCCGACAAGAACGGTGAGAGCGGAATGTCGGATATGTTCCGCCACTTCCTCGCCGGGCAGATTGCGCTCATGCGCGAGTTCACGCTCTTGTTTGCCCCCAACATCAACTCGTACAAGCGGTTTGCCTTCGGCTCGTTTGCGCCGACCGCTATTGCGTGGGGACACGACAATCGAACGCTCTCGCTGCGCGTCGTCGGTCACGGTCACGGAATGCGCGTCGAGCACCGCGTCCCCGGTGGTGACGTGAACCAGTACCTCGCCGTCGCGGGTCTCATCGCTGCGGGTATCCACGGCATCGAGAACAAGTTGGAACTCGAAGACCAGACGCGTGGAAACGGATACGAGGCCGACAAGCCCCATGTGCCGACGACACTGCACGAAGCCGCCGACCTGTTCGAGAACAGTAAAGCGGCTCGCGCGATCTTTGGTGACGAGGTAGTCAACCACCTTGTCAACGCCGCCCGCATCGAAATTCGCGCGTTCGACAGCGCCATCACCGATTGGGAGCGTGTTCGCGGTTTTGAGCGCCTCTAGTCAAACCGTCATCGGCATCACGACGTACCGTCAACAAGCGAAGACGGGCGTGTGGGATGTCGATGCGGCGTTCCTGCATTCGGGTTACATCGAGAGCGTCGCGCGTGCCGGAGGTATTGCGGTGTTGTTGCCTCCGCAACCCGCATCCTCGGCCATCGCGGATCGCGTTCTTGATGGGCTCGACGGGCTCGTGTTCGCAGGTGGACGGGATATCAACACCGAACGCTACGACCAAGAGTCGGGCGAACACACCGACCAGCCCGATCTGCGCCGTGATGAGTGGGAGTTTGCGCTGGTGAACGCGGCCCTTCGTCGCGAATTGCCCGTGCTCTTCATTTGCCGGGGTGCTCAGGTTCTCAATGTCTATCGCGGGGGCACTCTGTTCCAACACCTTCCGGATGTCATTGGAAAGAACGACTACCAGCGTGGAGAGGCCATTCTGACCGAAATGGAAATGACGGTGTCGCCGGGCTCGACGCTTGAGTCCATCGTCGGGTCCTCGGTGACCGGGATGGTCTATCACCACCAAGCAATCGATTCAATTGGCTCCGGCTTGACGGTCACCGCTCGCACCGCGGACGACGTTGTCGAAGCGATCGAGATTGATGATTATCCGTTCGGCGTCGCAGTGCAGTGGCACCCCGAGGTCACGTCAGAAAAGGACGGACGACTTTTCGACGCGCTCATATCCGCAGCGCGCACACAGAGGAGCAACTCATGAGTTACACGATCATTAATCCCGCCACCGGCGACGAGATGGAGACGGTCGAACACGCGACGGTTGACGAAACCGACGACGCGATTGCACGTGCCGGGCAGGCCCAGCGGAAGTGGGCGGCTCTCGCCCCCGCCGAGCGAGCGGAGGCTCTTCGCTCATTCGCTCGGACAGTCGAGGCTGACATCGAGACCCTCGCCCAGATTGAGGTGCGCAACTCGGGACACCCCATCGGTCAGGCGCGCTGGGAAGCGACGCACGTGCGAAACGTGCTCGACTATTATTCGGCATCCCCGGAACGCATGCTGGGCAAGCAGATTCCTGTTGCCGGCGGAATCGACATCACCTTCAACGAGCCTCTCGGGGTCGTCGGAATCATCACTCCGTGGAACTTCCCGATGACCATCGCATCGTGGGGGTTCGTTCCGGCGCTCGCCGCGGGAAACGCGGTCGTTCTCAAACCGGCGGAATGGACGCCGCTGTCGAGCCTTCGACTGGCAGAACTGGGCCGCGACGCGGGCCTGCCGGACGGACTGTTTCAGGTGCTGGCCGGAAAGGGAAGCGTCGTCGGTGAACGCTTCATCACGAACCCCAATGTTCGCAAAATCGTGTTCACGGGTTCGACCGAGGTGGGCAAGAGTGTCATGCGGGGAGCTGCCGACCAAATCAAACGAGTGACCCTGGAGCTCGGCGGCAAGAGCGCGAACATCGTTTTTGCCGACGCCGATGTGGACAAGGCGGCCGCGACGGCACCGTATTCGGTGTTCGAAAACGCTGGTCAGGACTGCTGTGCGCGCAGCCGCATCCTCGTTCAGAAGTCGGTCCTCGATGAGTTCATGGAGAAGTTCGAAACCGCGGTCAAAGGGGTCGTTGTCGGCGATCCGACGAAGGATTCGACCGAGGTCGGCCCGCTTGTTCACGCGAAGCACCTCGAATCAGTGAGCGCCTACTTGGACAAAGCCGACATCGCTTTCCGCGGAAGCGCGCCGGAAGGGCCGGGCAACTGGTTCGCTCCGACCGTGGCCCTGTCCCGCGGGCTTGATGACCCGTGCATGACCGACGAGATCTTTGGTCCGATCGTCACCGTGCACGCGTTCGACGACGAGGCCGACGCGATTGCCATCTCGAACGCTACGGAATTCGGGCTCTCTGGGTCGATTTGGACCCGTGATGTAGGGCGCGCCATCCGCGTCTCACGAGCGGTCGAGAGCGGCAACCTCTCGGTCAACTCGCACTCGTCCGTTCGGTACAACACGCCGTTCGGCGGATTCAAGCAGTCGGGACTCGGACGCGAACTTGGCCCCGACGCACCCCTTCACTTCACGGAAGAAAAAAACGTTTTCATCCCAGCGGACTAATCCCGGAAAGGAACAACCATGTCCATTGAAAAAATCGATCTCACCCAACGCCTGAAAGGCAAGGTCGCGGTCATTACCGGCGGCGCGAGCGGAATCGGTCTTGCGACCGCTAAGCGCATGCGTGCCGAAGGTGCAATCATCGTCATCGGCGACATGGACCCGAAATCGGGAACAGCGGCAGCCGAGGAACTCGAGGGCACGTTCATCCAGGTCAATGTTGCCGATGAGGACCAGGTCAACCACCTGTTTGACGAGACGGTTCGCCTGCACGGCCGAGTCGACATCGCATTCAACAACGCCGGAATCTCGCCGCCCGATGATGACTCGATCGAAACGACCGAACTACCCGCATGGCAGAAGGTTCAGGACGTGAACCTCAAGAGCGTGTACCTGTGCTGTCGCGCGGTACTTCGGCACATGACCAAACAGGGAAGCGGATCGATCATCAACACCGCGTCCTTCGTTGCGGTCTTGGGAAGCGCCACGAGCCAGATTTCGTACACCGCGAGCAAGGGTGGCGTTCTCGCCATGAGCCGTGAACTCGGCGTTCAGTTCGCTCGCCAAGGAATCCGTGTCAACGCGCTCTGCCCCGGACCCGTCAATACGCCGTTGTTGCAGGAGCTGTTTGCCAAGGACCCCGAGCGAGCTCAGCGTCGACTCGTCCACATACCCGTCGGACGTTTCGCTCGGCCGGAAGAGCTCGCGGCGGCCGTGGCGTTCCTCGCGAGCGACGACGCGTCGTTCATCACCGGCTCGACGTTCCTCGTCGATGGTGGAATTTCGGGCGCATACGTCACTCCGGTCTAACTGACATGGATTTCGACCTCTCGGATAATGAGTCGGTGGCGGCGGTCGGTTTCGACCGATCGCTGCTCCTCAAACCCATTCGCGGGGGGAACACCTACGAAGAGACGGTCGAACGAATCCTCCAGACGATTCGCCTCGGGTTGATTCACCCCGGTGAACAGCTGCCGCCCGAGCGCGAACTCGCCACGATGCTCGAAATCTCACGCGACACCGTTCGGGACGCGATTGCGTCATTGTCGGAAGCGGGCTATCTATCGATTCGGCGCGGTCGATACGGCGGCACGTTCGTCGCCGACACGATTCCCGCCGGACCCATTGTCATCGGGCGGGACGGGGATGTCATCGAACGACAGCACTTCACCGTGTCGGACATTCATGACGTTCTCGTGCTGCGCGCCGTGCTCGAGCCGGGAGCGGCGTATCAGGCGGCGATGGGTAATCTCACCGGGGAAGCGAGAGAACGCTTGTGGTCGGTGCATCAGGAGACGGCCAGCGCGACGGTCGAGGATTATCGGCGTCTCGATTCCCGTTTGCACCTGCAGATAGCCGAAATGGCGGGATCGAATTCCTTGGTCACCCAGATCGCTCAATCCCGAGTGAAGGTCAACGAACTGCTCGACGAGATTCCGCTACTGCCGCCCAACATCGCGCACTCGAACGTACAACACGAAACCATCGTTATGGCGATTCTTTCGGGGCGACCTGACGACGCCGAGGCCGCGATGCGCGCGCACCTCGAGGGGTCGGCCTCTTTGTTGCGCGGGTTCCTGACTTAGTTCTTCGCCGAATCAATCTGATCGTCTTCAACGTCCGAATCGATGTCGGTGGTGGGTTTTTCGACACGGCGTTGAATGTCACTCGCGATGCGCTGGCGCAGCCCACCGAGAAGAAGCACAGAAAGAGCGAAGGAAATCAAGGTCGCAAAGATGGCTCCCCAAATCCACCCTGTTCCGACGAGGAGGAGGATGACGAGTGATGCAGCGAAAAACCCGAGACGGGCGAGTGTGTAGGTGATCCACGGGCTCATCACTACATCGTATGCGCCCGCCGACCGCGCCTAGAATGAAGAAATGCTCGCTCGCGTTCTCTTAGTCGGCTCTTTCCTGATTGCCGCTGTCATTGTGTACGCGATCGTCGATGTGGCGACGACGCCGGCTTCTCGCATTCGCGGACTGCCGAAACCGCTCTGGTTTGTCGTCGTCGTTCTGGTACCCCTCGTTGGCGCAATCCTCTGGTTCATCGTGGGCAAGGGTCGTCGCGGTTCCTCGACAAAACCCACGGCACCCACCGACATCGTTGATCTTGGCCCGACGAGCGGTCCGTTCTCGACCGAATCGGTTGATGACCGTATCGCCCGACTCGAAGAAGAACTTCGCCGACTTGACGAGGAGGGTGAAAACCCGCCCAAGGACTCGGCGTGACGTCGGACGCGTCCGCCGTGTCCAACGCGACGAACTGGTCGCTCGCTTTTCTTCGCACGCTCATTGAAAACGGAGTGACCGACGTCGTGGTGTGTCCGGGGTCGCGATCGCAATCACTCGCGTTGCTCGCTGCTGAATTAGCCGAGCGCGGGTTGCTCACGCTTCATGTTGTGCTTGACGAGCGGGCGGCTGGCTTCCTCGCGCTCGGGCTGTCACTCGAATCGGGGCGTCCCGCGGTTGTCGTGACAACGTCCGGAAGCAGCGTGGCCAACCTTCACCCCGCGGTCGTTGAGGCGTTCCACCAAGGCACCCCCTTGCTACTGGTCACCGCTGACCGCCCGGCTTCGGTGCGCGCCCAGGGCGGGGGACAAACCACCTTCCACGTCGGAATGTTTGCGGCCGCAGCCAGAGCGACGTTCGACGTTCCCCCCGCCGAAAGCCCGGTCGACGCCGAGATGGGCGGTGCGACCGTTGCGTTCGAGGCGCTGTCCGTGGCACTTCGCGAACGCGGACCTGTTCACGTGAACCCCCAATTCATCGAACCTCTCTCGTCGGAGCCACCGGAGAGCTATCTCGAGAAAATCCTTCCCGGTGAACTCCTCGTCGTCGAACGCGAGTCGGTCGCGGTGACAGTCAACGCCACGGTCGGTGTGGTCGTAGTGGCGGGACTTGGCGCTGGTGTTCAAGCCGAAAAATGGGCGCGCGAACTGGGCGCTCCGTTGTTTGCCGAAATCGAGAGCGGGTCGCACTTCGGACCGCACCTCGTCACGGACTATCGAAACATCGCGATGAATCCAGAGTTCACCGACGCCGTCCATACGGTTGTGGTCGTGGGTCGCCCAACCCTGGCGAACGTCATCGACCAGTTGTGCACGCGGGAGGACGTTGACGTGATTGTGGTTCAGGTGGGCGAGGGTGTTCCCTATCGGCCGACCGAACGAGTCCGTCTAGTCGACGAGATTGTCGTGACCGGAACCGGTGACGACATCGCCGGCGAGTGGGCCATCCCGTGGGCTCGGCGATCGCGAATCTCGCTCGACGCGCAGCACCCTGAACCCGCGGCGGATGTTGACGGCAGCCTCGTAGACGATCACGCCGCGCGGTCAGCCTTCGCGCGACGGGAAATGGAAATTCAACGAGAGCCCGTGACGAGTGACCTGATCGTGAGATTGGTGTGGGACGCCACCTGGCCACACGACCGGTTGGTTTTCGGCGCCTCGTCCATCATCCGGATTGCTGACTCGATTTTGCCCGGAAAGCCGATTCGGGTTCACTCGAACCGCGGTCTTGCGGGCATTGATGGAACGATTGCCACCGCTCAGGGGATTGCCTCGGCTTCACGCCGGTCGGCTGGCCCAGTCGGGGTCACACGCCTTGTGCTGGGGGATCTCGCCGCCGCCTACGATTCGAGTTCCCTCGCGTTGATCGCGGGGCCGATACAAATCATCGTCTGTAACAACAACGGCGGGCGAATCTTTGAGGGGCTCGCCGTCAAGGCAACCGCGAATCCGGCCCACTTTGAGTCCGTTATGCTCACGCCTCAACACGTCAACTTTGAGGCGCTCGCCGCGGCGTATGGAATCGCGGATCGCCGAGTGGAAACTCGCGGCCAGTTGTCGTCTGCATTGACGGAAACGGCCGAGCCGATCCTCATCGAGGCCGTTCTGCTGGGCGGCTAGAGCGTCAGGGCTTCTCGGATCGGCCGGAACTTGAGTTCCGTTTCGGCATATTCCGACTCTGGGTCGGACCCAACAATGATTCCCGCGCCGGCATGCGCGACGATATCGGTCTCGCGCCACTGCGCGCACCGAAGCGCGATTGCCCATTCGCCGTTCCCTGCGCCGTCCACCCAACCCACGGGACCGGCGTAGCGTCCGCGGGGGATCGCTTCGATGTCTGCGATTGTGGTAAGCGCGCGGTCGGTTGGAACCCCCGCGACTGCGGCGGTGGGGTGCACCGAGTCGATGATGTCGAGAACTGACGTTCGGGTTCGCAGGATGCCCTCGATGTCGCTGGCCAGATGCCAGACGTTCGACAATCGAAGGGTGAATGGTGTCGACGCACCGACAATTGACCGGCAGTGCGGAGCGAGAGCCGTGAGAACCGACTGCATCGCATACTCGTGTTCGTCCCGGTCCTTGGTGCTATCCGCTAGGTGAGAAGCCGCGCGGGCATCGGATTGAGGGTCGACCCCGCGCGCGGCACTACCCGCGAGAACACGCGTCTGGACGCGACGGTCGTGAACGCGAACGAGCGTCTCGGGTGATGCGCCCCACAGACCTTCGACCGCAAAAATGTGACAGTCGGGATAACTCGATGCGAGTTTGCCCAACGGTGCGCGTTCGTCACCCGGCGTGACGACGTGTCCCGTAATCGCTCGGGCGACGACAACCTTCCCGAAATCGGAATCCAATCGACCAAGCGCCGCTCGAACACGATCGCGGTAGACCGAGTCGATGTGCGGCCAATCCACAACCGGCACAGGGCCGATGGTTCGACGCGGATTGGCGGGAACACTGTCGGGGTCACCCACCGTCACCGTCGTCACCTCACGCCCTCGTCGAATGATGGTCACGCGGGGAAAGATCAAGAACGCCTCGTCGTTCGGGTCGAATGACCCACTACCAATTGCGTGGAGATAGGGGCGTATCGCGGGCGGTGCCAGCGCCACCGCCGCGTCCCAAAAGTCACCAAGCCGTGCGAAGCGATT
>CALPQP020000032.1 GCA_943325745.2 Gulosibacter massiliensis | reverse complement strand
CCGCCCAGCACGGGCCCTACTCCGAGATTGGCGAAGTACACCCAGGTCCATAGCGTGCTTTGCGCTTGAGTGAGCGTCAATTTGTTATCCGAAACGGCTGAAACAGACATTGCGATGGACAGCGAACCACCCACTCCCCAAAAGAGCACGGCGACGTATTCGACCGGAGCGAACGGCGCGAACGTGAATATCCCGACCCCGATGGCACACAGCACCGAGGAATACAACACGACCGCCCGACGTCCGATTCGGTCGACAATGCGACCGCCCACGACTCGCGAGAAAGCCATGCCCAGCGAATAGAGCGTGTACGCGAACGCTGCCTCGGCGGGAGTACGACCCGCTTCCGTCAGAGCGAGTGGAATGAATACCGCGGCAGCTCCCTCGGCGAACACAAAGATGAACGCGATAATCGAGATGAGGTGGGTG
This sequence comes from Gulosibacter massiliensis, assembly GCA_943325745.2. GTDB lineage: Bacteria > Actinomycetota > Actinomycetes > Actinomycetales > Microbacteriaceae > MWH-TA3. The sequence continues at coordinate 7,570 of CALPQP020000032.1, read as the reverse complement.
CGGCGGCGGCCTTCGGGCGTCTGCACGATTCGAACGGTTTTCGCGCCGCTTTCGTGGTCGGGATGTTTGCCGTGGTGTTTCGGCAAGCCAGACACTCGATACAGGGTCCATCCACCGATCAGTACCGCGGTTCCAACCAGTTGCGTCTCGATCGGGACACTGGCAAGAATCAAGACGCTCGTGATCAACGCGCCAACGAGAACTCCGATCGAATAGCCGCCGTGCAGCATCGGCAGTTTGCTCTTTGCCGATTCGCGATCCAATTCAGAAGCCTCGATGTTCGACACATAATCTGCCGCACCAAACGGCAGGCCGAAAAAGAACAGAGCAACGGTTGTGGCAATGAAGGAGTGCGTTTGTAGCCCAAAAATTGCGGCAATAAGTGAGATCGGCATCACGAGGTAGGTTCCTAACGCCATCGCGCGCGAGCCGTAACGCTCAATGATCGCGCCTGACGCAAGAACACCGATGATTGCGCCGGCAGCGAACACAGTAGCGATGATGCCCATATCGGCCGTGGACACTCCGAGTGTGTCGCGAACATCCGGACCGCGACTCGTCCACGAGGCATTGAGAATTCCGCGGCCAAAAAACATCGAGAAGACGGTCACAAACCAGACCGAGGAGCGGTACTGGGTAACCGTTTTTGTCATGGGTTCACCCTACCAACGTGGAAGGAGCGGGACTCCACGCTCCATGAAAGTCCCGCTCCTCGCGCCAATAACATCACAAAATTTTCCCTTGGCAGCGACACAACACAACTCTGTGGACAACTCGCGACCAGTCCTATTCGGGACGTTTCCAGTCTCCGTCACTCTCAAGAACGCGCATTTTTGCGTCGATCAAGGCAGCGATAAGTTCGTCCGACAACGGCTCGTCAAGCGCGAAATGCAACGAACCGAGTGTCCTTACGAAACCCGTCAATTCGCGATCGAGTTGACTCAGCACTCGGCCACTGTGGGGAAGATATGCGAGGTGCTTTGTGAAAGCCGCAAACCCGGCCACCACTTTTCCGCCCACCGCGAAGGCCGGCATTTGGTAAGAAATCTTCTGTTCTGCGTCCGGGACAACGGCAAGAATGCGCCGACGCATCTCTTCTAATGTCGACTTTTCGGTTCGGGAATGGCGGCAAGGTAGGCGTCGATATCGGCAGCGCTCATGGCTTTTCTACCCCTCCGAAAAATGAAACGTTGCTAACCATTTTCGGCGAGAAACGCGTCTACCGCTGTCCGCAGGAATGCGATGTCGTCGTCAGACGGCATTCCGTAGGTAATCTCGATGGTGGTTTCGCCCCAGTCGGCGTCGATGTGTTGCTGCACAATCAGCCCGTTGGCCACGCTGTAGGTGGCGACAAAGGGGTCTTGGTCAGGCCCTTGGTCCAGAGTTGTTTGATACGTCCCGTCCGCCTCATTAAACGTAAGGTCGAGGTCGAATTCTTGGCCCGCTTCTTCCGCCAACGCGAATCCGTTTGACGCGTTACAGGCGGCAAAACTGTCAGTTTCCCAGATCAGCGCGGCAACTCCGTTCTCGTCGACGTAAACGGCGTTGAAATCTTTATAGGCCATCGATTTGGGAATCATAATGGCCTTCTGAGTGCCGTCCCAGCCGCTTTCGACGACACCCTCGGCACTCGCTTTGTCGCAACTGGCGTAGGCGATTTCGCGGAACGCATCCTTAACATCCACGGGCTCAGCGATCACCGTTGATGTCGGCGACGGGCTTGGTTCCGGGGACACCGAGGGCATTCCTGTTGGCGACGAGCTCGCACATCCAGCGAGCAACAGTGCGGGCAGGAGCCCGACGGTTGCTAAGGCGACGAGAGCCTTTCGAGGCATCAGACCCACGCTCCAATGATGAGACCAGCGACGGCGAGACACACAATGTCTTGGCCGACCTCGATCAGCCACACCCATACGGCGTGAAACTGTTTGTGGTTCTGCTGGGCGAACTGGCGGTGGCTAAACGACGCAGCGGCGCCGATTCCAAAACCGAGAAGCGCACCGATGGCCGCGCCACCCAGCGCCCCAATCGTCGGGTCAACGGTTCGCGCGAGTGAGATGACGATGGCGAGTGTCGCGACTTGCAGCAACGCCCCGACATAGGTTCCGCCGAACATGAGGACCGTCGATCCTGTCGACATCTCGACACGTTCGGTCGGAATCTTTCGGCCCATCGCCTTCATCCACACGGGATAAAACGTCTTTGGCCCAAACCACACTGCGCCGATGACGAAAGACGTCAGTGATGCGACAACAACCGCAAGCCAGTTGATTTCCATGAGCACAGCCTAGAGGGTTTGACCCGTGACTAACGTGTCAGGAACGCCTCAAGGCTGTCAAGATATGACTCCATGCCGGCTTGGGCCATTTCGGCCTGCCCTTCGGGGAGTTCCCCGAATTGTGCGAATTTCACCCAGGTGGAGTCGCCTCGAGATTCAAAGTCGATGTTAATGCGGTGATGGTCGCCGGACACGTCCCGAGCTGCGAACGCCGCCGCATCCTGAGTGTAAAAAAGTGTGTGGACGAGTCGCACGTTTTCCGTGACCTCGGTGTACTTGCCGAAAAAGTAGGCGACGAAACCGTTCTCGGGCACGTCAACACCGACAGTCCACCATCCCCCGACGTGCGGTTCGGACACGGCGGACTCTGGCAGGACACTCAGAGCAGTCGGTGAATACCACTGTTCCAACGCCGCAGCGTCCGTCCACGCGTCCCACATAGTGTCGATGGGTACTGCGAACTCGCGTTCGACGGAATAGAGAAACTCAGACATTAAATCGGAACTCGACGACGTCACCGTCGTTCATCACGTAGTCCTTGCCCTCAATCCGGGCTTTGCCCTTAGCGCGGGCTTCCGCGACTGATCCGCACTCGACGAGATCCGCGTAACCGACAACCTCGGCCTTGATGAATCCCCTTTCAAAATCAGTGTGGATGACACCGGCGGCCTGAGGGGCTTTCCACCCCTTTCCGATGGTCCAGGCGCGCGCCTCTTTCGGACCAGCGGTCAAATACGTCTGCAGGCCAAGCGTGTCGAATCCGATTCGCGCGAGCTGGTCGAGCCCGCTCTCGGACTGACCCATCGACGACAGTAGTTCGCGGGCGTCGGCCGGATCGAGGTCGATGAGCTCACTCTCGACCTTGGCGTCGAGGAAAACCGCCATCGCGGGCGCAACAAGGGCAGCAAGTGCAGCCTTCTGCACATCATTGGTGAGGACTGCCTCGTCGACATTGAAGATGTAGAGAATCGGCTTCGCGGTGAGCAAACCGAGTTCACGGATCGGGCTCGAATCAAACTTCGCCTGCGCCAGCGTCTGCCCGGCGTCGAGAATCTTCAGCGCCTCGACGGCAGCGGCGAGAACGTCGGGCTCCATCTTTTTGCCCTTGACTTCTTTTTCGTAACGCGGAATCGCCTTCTCAATAGTCTGCAGGTCGGCAAGAATCAACTCGGTGTTGATGGTTTCGAGATCGTCCTTGGGGTCGACCTTGCCCGCAACGTGGACGACATCAGAGTCGGCGAATCCGCGGACGACCTGGGCGATGGCGTCCGACTCACGAATGTTCGCGAGGAACTGGTTGCCCAGACCTTCGCCCTCTGATGCACCCTTGACGATTCCGGCGATATCGACGAATGAAACCGGCGCGGGAAGGATTCGCTCACTCCCAAAAATCGCGGCGAGAACGTCGAGTCGTGGGTCGGGCAGGTTCACCACACCGATGTTTGGCTCGATTGTCGCGAACGGGTAGTTCGCTGCAAGAACGTTGTTGCGTGTGAGCGCATTGAACAGTGTCGATTTTCCCACATTGGGGAGTCCGACGATACCGATGGAAAGAGCCATTCGGCAAGTCTAAGCGAGGGTCACCGAGCGACTCGCGCAGTGCGATTCGCGTAGGTCACACCGATCAATACGAGTGCTCCGCCGGCGAGTTGGGTGGGAGTCACCGAACCGCCGACGGCGATGACGAGAAGTGCCGTGAAAACGGGGATCAGATTGAGAAAAGCACCGGTCCGCGTGGGTCCGATGAGGCCGGACGAGATGTTCCAGAGGAAGTACGCTCCGGCGGAGGGGATGAACCCAATCCATAGAATGCCGAGCCAATCGAACCCGTCAAGATGTAGCCACGCGCCGTTTCCCAGGGCGATGTCGATGGCCATCACGGGAATCATGATGATTCCCGAAATGCCCGCGTGGACGGCAGTCGCCGTGATGGGCGGCGTTGTGATGCGCGGGGACAACATTGAGTAGGCGGTCCACAAGACGATGGCCACAAGCACCAGCGCGTCACCGTACGAGACCGTGAACTCTCCCGCGATTCCTGTTCCCAAGACGACGACGACAGCACCAACAAACGAGATCGCGATCCCGATGACAGTTCGTGTGGACAAATTTTCGTGAAGAACGAACCTAGCGGCAATGGCGATCGTGGCGGGATTGAGCGAGATCAGAACAGCGGCGGTCACGGGCGAGGTCACCCCGAGCGCGTAATACAGAAGCAGGGTGTACCCGACGTAACCGAGCAGCGCTTGCACAACGTGGGTTTTCCACTCGCTAACAATGACGGCGCGGGTCGCCTTCTCCATGATCATGGCGAGCGGGACCAGTGCGATGAGAGAAATGAACCAACGCATCCCGGTCAATTGGATGGGTCCGATAGATTCCAACACCACTGGCGCGAAAGCAAAGTTTGTGGCCCAAAAAGCCATCGCGAAAAGAGCGGGAACGTAAAGCCGAACAGCGCGCATCACGCCAGCGTAGCGTTACATATGCGAGGTTTGTCTATTTGTTCGTACAATATGACAACGCGGCACTTTTGTTTGCTTACGGGAAAGGGAGGCATGAACGACAACAACATGGCAAACCTGTTTACCGACCTGGACCGCTCCGGACCCATTCCGTTGTACTACCAGGTCGAGCAGCGAATCGAAAAGGCGATCATGGAGGGTGCTCTTCCCGCGGGTGCTCGACTCGAAAACGAAGTCGCTCTCGCTGGACGCCTCAACCTCAGCCGACCGACGATCCGTCGCGCAATTCAGGACCTCGTTGACAAGGGACTGCTGGTTCGGCGTCGCGGTGTTGGAACCCAGGTCGTCCATGGCCGAGTCACGCGCGGTCTCGAGCTAACGTCCCTCTTTGACGACCTCACGAAGGGTGAACAGAAACCCACGACGGAACTCTTGTTCTACTCTGCAGACAAGGCCAACGACACGGTGGCCGATCGCCTGGGAGTTCCCATCGGATCGCCTGTGCTGCACATCCGCCGCCTTCGGATCGCCAACGGCGTGCCCGTTGCGGTTCTCGAAAACTGGTTGCCCGAACACTTCCTCGACATCTCCGAAGGTGAGCTGTCCGTCATGGGGCTCTACGAAATCCTTCGAGGCCGTGGAGTCACGATCCGCGTCGCCAAACAAAAAATTGGTGCACGCACCGCGAATACCGCAGAAGCCGGACACCTCGATATCGATCGCGGCACCGCGCTGCTCACGATGGAACGTGCGGCTTTCGACAACTCGGGGGTCGGCATCGAATACGGTTCGCACTATTACCGGCCCGACCTGTATTCGTTCGAAGTCACCCTCGTCGAGAAATAACTGTTAAACCAGAAAGCGGCGCGAGTTTCCCCGCGCCGCTTTGCTGTGGTCGAACCTAATCCTGACGGATGACGCTGATTTCGTGGGTCAGCGTGTCGAGCTCGGCTCCACCCGCCATCGCCTGAATCAACTCGTCAAGCTGCACCTTTTCACGCACGAATGACGCGGTCATGCGACCACGGTTGAGCAGGTAGAAGTGATCGCCAACAAGGAACGCGTGGTGTGGGTTGTGGGTGATGAAAATCACCGCGACACCGCGTTCCCGCGCAGCGAGGATGTATTTGAGCACGATTCCCGATTGGCGAACCCCGAGCGCACTCGTCGGTTCGTCGAGGATCAGAACGTTGGCACCGAAGTACACCGCTCGGGCAATCGCAACAGCCTGACGCTCACCACCCGAGAGGGTGCCGATTGCCTGGTTTGTGTCACGAAGGTCGATGCCCATGTTGAGGAGTTCGGCCTTGGCAGTTTCTTTCGCAAACTTCGTGTCGAGAATTCCAAGCGGCTTCCACCACTTCTTTGGTTCGTTCCCGAGGAAGAAGTTTCGCCAGACCGACATCAACGGAACCGTGGCGAGGTCTTGGAACACCGTCGCGATTCCCTTCGCCATGGCCTCACGCGGCGAATTGAACTCGGTCTTTTGCCCCGAGAGCAGGAATTCGCCTTCGCTCTGCTTGTGAACCCCCGAAAGAATCTTAATGAGTGTGGATTTCCCGGCGCCGTTATCCCCGAGCACACACGTGACCTGCCCCGGATACACCGCAATGTCTACCTCACGGAGTGCGACGACGTTTCCGAACGACTTTCCGACACCCTTGAGTTCGAGGACTGGATCAGCGGATTTCTTGGCATTCATTTGCGGGCTCCCTTCGCCTGCTTCGACAGCCAGGTGTTAACCAAAACTGCAAGGAAAAGGATGACACCGAGGAAAGTCGATACCCAGTCCTGGTCCCACAGCGCGTAGGGGATTCCGATGGCGGCGAATCCCATGATGATGGCACCAATCGAGGCGCCGATTGCAGAACCCGCACCACCGGTGAGGAGCGTCCCACCGACCGCCGCGGCGATGATGTAGTAGAACTCCTGCCCGATTCCCTGACCCGCTTGCATACCGCGCAGTTCAAGAAGCGTCATGCAGCCCACAAGGGCGGCGGCGACAGAGGTCAATACGAAGAGTGTGATCTTGGTTCGATCAACGGGCACACCGGCGTTGCGCGCCGCGTTGGCGTCACCACCGGCGGCAAAAATCCAGTTTCCGAACGTGGTTCGGGTCAATAGCCAGGTCGCAAAAATGGTGAAGCCAATCCACCAAAACACCGAGACCTGGAACGACGCGTCCCCAAACTCAATCTTTGTTGCAAACCAACTCCGAGCGGTATCGAAGCCCTCGCCCGTGTCTACGCCATCGACGCGAACAGTACCCGTGATGAGCTTCGTGACGGCGAGGTTCATGCCCTTGAGAACAAAGAACGTCGCGAGCGTCACGATGAATGACGGCAACCCTGTTTTGATGACGAGATATCCGTTTGCGAGCCCGACGAATGCTGCGAACACGAGAGTCGTGAGAATGGCTGGCCACACACCCATGTGGGCTTCGCTGATGAGGTTTCCCAAGAGGAGCCCGGCAGAACCGACCATGACACCGGACGAGAGATCGAACTCGCCAGCGATCATGAGAAGCGCGACGAAAATGGAGACAATGCCAATGGGAGCGGCGAACTTAGTCCAACCCGCGGCGCCTTGAAGTTGTGCGAACTGTCCCGTCGTGTCCACGATGGCGAAGACGGTAAAAATGACAAGCGCTCCGATGAGGGCACCCAGTTCAGGGCGACGAAGTGCTTTCGTGATTAGCGAAACGCGTTGAACGCGTTCATCTGCTTTGACGGCGGTCATCGTTGACTTCACCTTTCTCTCTGGATAATTCTACGAATAAAGGAGAGCGGCTGGCGCCGGTTTCCCTGCGCCAGCCGCCCGCTTTTGT
>CALPQP020000031.1 GCA_943325745.2 Gulosibacter massiliensis | reverse complement strand
CGGATGATTGCCGGATTCGAGACGCCGACCTCGGGAACTGTTGAATTGTTCGGAAAAGATGTCACGAAAGACGCGCCTTTTGACCGCGATGTCAACACCGTCTTCCAGGATTACGCCCTGTTTCCGCATATGAGCGTTCTCGAAAACGTTGCCTACGGCCTTCGCGTTCGCGGAGTGAAGATCGACGCACGCAACAACGCCGCTCGTGACGCCCTCGCGCTCGTGCGGCTCGAGGGCTACGGCGATCGCAAACCAACTCAACTTTCTGGCGGGCAACGGCAACGCGTCGCTCTCGCCCGTGCTTTGGTCGTTGAACCGAAAGTGTTGCTCCTCGACGAACCGCTCGGTGCACTTGACCTCAAATTGCGCGAACAAATGCAGGTCGAGCTCAAAGAAATCCAGCGTCGACTGGGGATCACCTTTATTTTTGTTACCCATGATCAAGAAGAGGCCCTCACCCTCTCGGATCGGATCGCCGTCTTCAACGAGGGCGGAATCGTTCAACTCGGAGATGCGGAAGACGTCTACCGCCGCCCCAAAACTCCTTTTGTTGCCAACTTTGTCGGCACATCAGCGGTCTTTAGCGCTGACGAGGCGAAAGCCGTTCTCGGACACAAGGGCGCGTGCTCGATTCGCCCCGAGCATCTCGAAATCGTCCGTGGGAAAGCCCCCGCCGGCACCATCGGACTTCCGGGAACTGTCGCCGAAACCATCTTCCTCGGAGCATCCACCCGAATCATCGTCGACCTCGACGCCGGAAAGCGCGTGGCCGTTCTCGAGCAAAACGACCTCAACACCACCGATACGAAACTGGGGGCGAAAGTGACCGTCGCCGTCCACCCCCGGTTTCTCGCCCCACTGACTTAACCTCTCGATTACCACCAACAAAGGAGATACAAATGCGCAACCCAATGACCCGGCGTGCCGGGTTTGCTGGACTCGCGGTCGCCTCGATCGTGATCCTCGCCGGCTGTGGCACGGGCGGTTCAACCGCTGAAGGCCCCGCCGCGCTCACCGAACTCGGTGACCCCGAAGGTGCAGTCTCGATTCTCGCGTGGCCTGGCTACGTCGAGGACGGCACCAACTACCCCGAATACGACTGGGTATCTGGCTTCGAAGAAGCGACCGGATGCATGGTCACAACCAAGACCTATGGAACGTCGGACGAGGCAGTCAGCCTCATGAAGACCGGAGACTACGACGTAGTCGCTGCCTCTGGTGACGCGTCGCTCCGCATGATGGTCGCGGGCGATGTTCAGCCCGTCAACATGGATCTCGTCCCTTCCTACGCAGGAATCTACGACTTCCTCAAGAACCAGTCGCATAACACCTACAAGGAACAGCCCTATGGTGTTCCCCACGGCTACGGTGCAAACCTTCTTCAGTACAACACCGAGGTTTTCCCCGAGGCTCCGACCTCGTGGAGCGTCGTGTGGGATGCCAACAGCCCCCACGCAGGCAAGATCACGGCATACGACTCGCCCATCTACATCGCTGACGCAGCGCTGTACTTGATGAAGACGCAGCCTGACCTCGGAATCACTAACCCCTACGCACTCGACGAGACGCAGTTCGCTGCGGCAATCGAACTGCTCAAGGTTCAGCGTGGCGTTGTCGGCGAGTACTGGAGCGACTACCTCGCTCAGGCTCAGTCCTTCACGACCGGTGACACCGTCGTAGGGACCACGTGGCAGGTCATCACCAACGTCCTCCAGGGCGAAGGTGCACCGATCGCATCCGTTCTTCCCGAAGAAGGATCGACCGGTTGGTCGGACACATGGATGATCTCGGCAGCGACCGAGGCCCCCACGTGTGCCTACCTCTGGCTCGAGCACATGGCCGACCCGGAAACCAACGCGATGGCCACTGGCTATTTCGGTGAAGCTCCTTCGAGCGACGCCGCGTGTGAGTTCCGTTCGGACTGCGAGGCGTTCCACGCTGGTGACCCCGCATATGCCGCGCAGCTCTGGTACTGGACGACCCCGGTCGCCGAGTGCCTCGACGGTCGAACCGACGTAATGTGCATGGACTACCCCGCCTGGACTCAGGCGTGGCAGGAAATCAAGGGCTAGTTAGCCCAAGGAGTAAGACATGACCACTGTGTCCTCGTCTGCACCCGACCGAGTCGGGGAGTCGCCTACGCGCGCCTCCCTGGCTCGGCGGGGCTCCGTCTTTCTGTATCGTCACGCAAAGGTTCGCCTTGCCTTACTGTTGTCCGCCCCGCTCTTCTGGCTCGGGCTCGTGTACATCGCGGCCCTCGTCGCACTTCTCATCACTGCGTTTTGGACCGTCGATTCCTTCACCGGCGAAATCATCGTCGACTGGAACATCACCAACATCACGAAGGTTCTCGGGGACGCGCTTTATCACGCCGTCACGCTGCGAACCGTCGGTGCAGCGGCACTCGTCACCCTCATCGACATCGCCATCGCGCTCCCGATCGCGTTTCTCATGGCAAAAGTCGCAAGCCCCGGTGTGCAACGAGCACTCGTCATCGCTATTCTCATGCCCTTGTGGGCGTCCTACTTGGTCAAGGCGTATGCCTGGCGAAGCCTCCTCTCGCAGGATGGCGTCATCGACTGGATGCTCGGGCCAATCGGTGGCGAATCACCCGGCTACGGGTTTGAAGGTTCAGTGCTCACACTGGCGTATTTGTGGCTTCCGTTCGTCATCCTTCCGATTTTTACCGCGCTCGAGCGCGTGCCCGATTCCCTGTTGGACGCGTCGAGCGACCTCGGAGCGAAAACAGGACGAACCTTTCGTCACATCGTGTTCCCGCTCATTGTTCCCGGAATTATCGCGGGAAGTATTTTTAGTTTCTCGTTGACACTGGGCGACTACATCGCTGTGCGAATCGTCGGTGGTGCAACGCAGATGCTTGGAACACTGGTGTACGCGAATGTGGGTGTGGCGAACAACCTTCCACTCGCGGCAGCGGTGTCCTTGATTCCGTTGGGCATCATTTTCATCTACCTCGGTGTCGTGCGTCGCACGGGCGCCCTCAACAACCTGTGAGCCCAGCATGAGACTTTCACTTCCATCAAAGTTCCTATTGTGGGGTGCAACCGCAGCGACACTCGCGTTCATCTACGTCCCGATTCTCGTGGTCGTCCTCAACTCTTTTTCGACGAGTAAGACGTTGTCGTGGCCACCCCCCGGCTTCACCACCGAGTGGTGGGGCAAAGCGTTCACGAACGCTGGTGCATTGTCGGCCATTTCCACGTCGCTCGTGGTCGCCGCCGTGTCGACCGTGATTGCACTGCTGCTTGGAACGGCGTTGTCATTCGCACTTCACCGCTTTGACTTCTTCGGAAAATCGACGGTCAACCTCCTCGTCGTTCTCCCCATCGCACTTCCCGGAATCGTCACGGGTATCGCCTTGAACAATGCTTTCCGCACCATGTTGGACATCCAACTCGGGTGGTTCACAATCATTGTCGCCCACGCGACCTTCTGTGTTGTGACGGTGTTCAACAATGTGTTCGCTCGTCTGCGCCGAATCGGAACTTCCCTCGAAGAAGCGTCAAGCGACCTCGGGGCGGGAATCTGGACAACATTCCGGCTGGTGACCTTCCCGCAAATCCGCTCGGCGTTATTCGCCGGTGGCCTGCTGTCGTTTGCTCTGTCGTTTGACGAAATCATTGTCACGACTTTTACCGCGGGTAGCGGCGTTCAGACCCTGCCGATTTTCATCCTCGACAACATGTTCCGGCCCAACCAGGCGCCAATTGTCGCGGTGGTCGCCGTCGTCATGATCCTCATTGCGATTGTGCCTATCTATATCGCCCAGCGGCTCACGACAACAGACAATCGCTAGCGGTCAGGTCCGGCGACAGCCGTGGCGACCACGCCGTCAACTGACACCCGAACCGTCGCGACGCCATCCGTAACGCCACACGATTCCTGTGCTCGAAGGCCAGGCTCGCACGGGGTCGGGTCCCCGGCGAGTGAGCGAGTTGCGACAGCGGATGCGGCGAGTTCGGCGGTTCGAATTGCGTCGGTCACCCGCAGAATCACCGCAGCGCCTCCCAGCCCACCTAACCCCAACAACACGACCGCACCAAACAACACGAGTGACGTCATGCTGCCCGAACCGCGATCTAGCGCGGTGCGCATTGCGTCACCGTGACGTGTGCCATGAGTGGCAGTGGCGGAGGTAACCGGGCGTCCACACAGACCTCTAGAGATTCGCGGCGAGCCGACCAGTCTGCTGACGGCACGCTTGTTTCTGACGCTGCAAGGCTCGATTCCTCCGGTTCGCCCCGAACGATGGCTCTAGCCGTCTCGGCCGCCACGGATGTCGCGGAGATGGCGTCCATTGACCATCGAATTGCGCCGATGACAAGCCCGACAACGAGGAGCAGAGTCGGGATTGCGATGGCGATTTCTGTCGTGACGAGCCCACGCTCGTCACGTGACGATCGACAGAGCACCGCTGATGACGTCGGTCAAAAGGTTCTGCACGGGATTGCTCTTGAGGACGACGGCGAGCAACCCAGCAAAGCCCGCGGCGGCGACCGTCGCGATGGCATATTCGGCGGTGGCGGCACCGCGTTCAGAGATATTTGTTTGGAGTGGAGTAAATGTAGTGTTCATGCACTCAGGATGCCGACATCCGGAAATCCCCGACAACCAATTCGTCAACCTGTTGACAGGCGGTGGCCAAGAGCCACTGTGGGTGATCATTCTCAGCCGGTTACGCGGGGTTCGCCTAAATCTCAAGTTGAGTTCCGTCGGGGTCACGCAGGTAAGCCCATCATGAACCAGCAAGATCCCCGTGGGTTAGCGTTACCGGTGGAGCGTCGAAAACTGCACGGCACTCGAGAAGTGTGTCGTCTGCAGAGACTACATGCGTCAGTTTAACGTCAAACATAAGAAGGACCCTGAGTTGGTAGGCGGGAATTGCTAGGCTTGGGTAATGGAAAAACGCATTGCTGTTCACAATCGTCTTGATGTTCAGTACCTCCGCGCGCTCGCCGTCATGTCCGTTGTGGCTTACCACTTTTGGCCAAACCGATTGGTCAGCGGTTTTCTCGGAGTCGATGTGTTTTTCGTGATTTCTGGCTTTCTCATCACTTCCCTCATCCTTAGGGAAGTGAGCGCAACGGGAACCCTTCGCCTTTCGGCATTCTGGGTCCGCCGAATTCGACGAATATTTCCCGCGGCGATCACCGTCATCATCGCAACCGCGATTGCGACAAACCTGTCAGGGTTGACCGCTCAGATTCTCGCGAGCGGCCGTCACGTCTTCGCGTCGGCGTTCAGCTTCGAAAATATACTCCTCGGTCTTGACGCAACCGACTACGACCGTCGCGGCGACATGACATCGCCGCTTCAACACTATTGGTCACTTTCGGTCGAAGAGCAGTTCTATCTTGTGTGGCCGATTCTCGTAATCGGCGCAATCGGGCTCGCCAAGATATCACGGGTGTCTCCGGTCCGACTGCTCGGAATCGCAATCGTCGGGATTTCCGCCGGATCACTCTTTTACGCTATCGTCGTCACACAGGGTGTCGCTGCGTCCTATTTCGACACCCTCGCACGGGCTTGGGAACTCGCTCTTGGTGCAGGCGTTGCGCTGTTGGCTCAACGTGATTTCAAGCCGTGGCGCGGTCAACTAATCTCCAATAGATTGGCCTGGCTAGCATTGGCGACAACATTCGCGATTCCAGGTCTCAACGATTTCGTTCCAGGAATCGGCGTTCTACCGGCCGTGCTTGCCACTGCAATCATCCTCGCGACCGGAACCGTGTCGACGTCAAACACGAGCGGACGTCCCGTCGTCGTGTCGGCGTTTAGTTTTGAAAACATAATCCTCGGTCTTGACGCAACCGACTACGACCGTCGCCTCGAAACGAAGTTGCGTCGCTTCGAAACGAAGTTGCGTCGCTTCGCTAAGCCAGTTCTTTTTGTTGCGAAATGGGTCGGTGATCGTTCGTATTCGATCTACCTTTGGCACTGGCCGATCGTGATCCTGTCGCCAGCTTTCCTCGGGTTCGCACTTAGCGGCGCATCAAAAATTGGTGCGCTGGCGCTCGTCCTCATACTCGCCGAACTCACTTATCGTTTTGTCGAAAACCCTGTGCGACTCGCACGAGCATCCTGGACGTTCAAACCTCTGTTCGTTGGTTCCATTGCACTGGTGACTTCGGCGGCGGTTGTCGCGGTGACGGTCCTATATCCACACGATCTGGGCAATAAAGAGCCTGCCGATCCACTCTTGGCAAACATGCTTTCTGAGCCGCTGGAGGTGGACACTCCTGGATTGGTTGACGAGTTCCCGTATACGCTCCCATACTGCGTCGGCGCCGGGGCGGCCGTATTCGTCTGCCCGAATAGCAATGTGGTGGAATTTGACGCGTCCTCTTATCGCCCGGTACCACCCCCGTCAGATACTTGCCCATATGAGGTCGCAAATTCAATCAACGATTGCGTTATTGGTGACACCGCCGCGACCCGCAGCATCGCTCTCGTTGGCGATTCGCACGCGCAGGCTATGTGGGCGAGCATAGATCTGATCGGTAAACGCGCCAGTTACGCCGTTCACTTATTCATCGCCTCTCGATGTTCGTATCGCCTTGACCACTTCCGCTGGTGCACGCAACGCAATCTCGAGATTCGACCTAGGCTTAACTCCGGAGAATTCGATCTTGTAATCCTCGCGCAGTCATCCCTGGTTCTCGAGGCCGGCGTCGAGAATCCGGCATTTCCAGACAACCCTTTCGTTGAATTGTTCGGTGAACTTCATGCCAATGGAATAAATGTTGCAGTCGTGAAAGACAATCCGAAACGTGGGCCCGAATTGTATTCGTGTTTGCTTTACAACCCAAAAGAGCCCGGTTCGTGCACGGTACCGTTCCAGCCCCAAATGGATGTCGCAACTCAGACCGCACTCGATCTGGAAATGCCCGTCCTCAATCTTGACACTGTTTTTTGCCCGGGCGATAGATGCGATGCCGTTCGAGGCGGAATGTTCGTTTGGAGGGATGACGGACACATTTGGCCGTTCTTTCACTTCACCGCGGCGCCTTTGTTGTGGAGCCAATTGATGGAGCACGATCTGATTCACCCACTACGGTGAACGCATCAAGCAAGGGAAGAGTCCTCATAGGAACTGGGTAGCCGAGGAATCAAGACAACGACGAGTTTAGCGCTCTATCCAGAAGAGGTAAAGTGTCGGTCAACACGATTGCCGATTTGTTCACAGTGGTCAGACATGACGGTATGAGAGCATTTCGTCATTCAAAGTTATGTTTACAGGCTGTAGACCAGTATTCACAAGACTTATTCTTCGAAATTTTCACTCGGTCACGAGAATGTCGTGAATTTTAGTTTGTTGCCGACACATTGGTTGTTCATCTAGACTAAACACATTGCAAAGCTCCGGACTGGAGCAACATGTCAAGGAGGACATGATGGGATCGCGAATGGCTGGTCGCACCGTGGTTGTCACCGGTGGAGCTTCGGGTATTGGATTAGGTATCTCTAAGGGCTTGGCCGCTGAAGGCGCCAACCTCGTCATCGCAGATTTGAACGTAGAAGACGCCCAGAAGGCTGCCGATGCAATCACACAATCTGGCGGCAATGCAATTGCGGCACATGTCGATGTAACCAATCGCATCTCGGTCGCGGCAGGAATTGAACGTGCGGTGAAGGAATTCGGAAAGCTGGATTGCTATTTCAACAACGCCGGCTTCAATAAGCCGATGAAGTTTCTCGATGTGACCGAAGAAAATTTCAACATGATTATGAGCGTCAATGCTCTCGCGGTGTTTGTTGGGACCCAGGAAGCCGCCAA
Organism: Gulosibacter massiliensis; assembly: GCA_943325745.2. Classification (GTDB taxonomy): domain Bacteria; phylum Actinomycetota; class Actinomycetes; order Actinomycetales; family Microbacteriaceae; genus MWH-TA3. Next base: position 932 of record CALPQP020000031.1, on the reverse strand, counting down.
GCAATACATCCGCCAAGGCACCGGTGGAAAAGTGGTGAATACCGCCTCTATCGCTGGGCGCACTGGCTTTTCAAGCTTTGCCCCCTACAGCGCGTCGAAGGCTGCCGTCATTTCCATCACTCAAGCCGCTGCGCGCGCACTTGCCGAGCACAACATCACCGTGAACGCCTTCTCACCGGGTGTGGTCCAGACCCCACTGTGGACCAAGCTCGATAAGGATCTCGAAGACATTGGCGAAGGAGACTCCGGTTTTGATTCGATGGCGGCCGGGATTCTTGTTGGCCGCGCGGCACAACCGGAAGATATCGTTCCCACCGCGTTGTTCCTCGCGAGCAGCGATTCAGATTATGTAACTGGACAAACAATGGCAATAGACGGCGGAATGATCCTGGTCTAGTCAAAACCTAGATCTCAACGAAAGGCACATCATGACAACGGCAACATTCGGAACCAACCAGGTTGACTGGGAACAGCGCCTCGATTTTGACAAGCTTCGCGCTGATCGTCTCGTCAAATTGAAGGTCGAACTGGAAAAGTCTGATGTCGGTGCCTTATTGGCCTTTGATTTCGCAAATATTCGATATATGTCATCGACCCACATCGGTACTTGGGCGATTGACAAGGCAATTCGTTTTGCTCTGGTCACTCGAAACTCTGACCCGATCGTGTGGGACTTTGGTTCTGCCGCTAAACACCACCAGCTGTACAACCCGTGGCTCGCCACCACGACAGCTGAAGCTGACGCAGACCCGCATGCACCTCACCATGGCGCGGTCAAGCCCCGCGCAGAATCAGGTGCGCGCGCCGGTATCTCTACTCTTCGAGGCGCATTCAACCCCGACGCCGGAATTGCCGATGATGTTGCCGCCAAGATCAAGCGCGAGCTCGAAAAGTTTGGTCTGCTCAATGAACCTCTGGGAATTGACATTGTT
>CALPQP020000030.1 GCA_943325745.2 Gulosibacter massiliensis | reverse complement strand
GAATCTCGTTACCTTTTCCGAAACAACCCACCGGGTTGTTTCGCCCCTACGCTCCACTCAAAGATTCGAATCTCGTTACCTTTTCCGAAACAACCCACCCGAATTTGGGCGTTGGGTAAAATCCCCGACGTAAAGAGAATGATGTTATTCTCTAAGAGCACGCCGCTGTAGTGGAGTGAAGTAGACCCAGCAGTCAACCGGACGGTTGATGGGCTGGGTTCGCGCTTTACGTGGAAACTGTCTCTACTTTTTCGATGAATCTGGTGACGGACTTTCGCCACACCCCTCCTCGGTTCCAACACCAGCCGATGGCGTCGCTGATCCATAGTGGTGGCTCGTCGTGGGGGTTCGCATGAGCGTATGAAAACTGGTCCGCAAAACCGGCAAGATAACGGGCAATCTGTTGACGCTCTCGTGTGCGAAGTGATTCGTCATCCTCGATTACCAAACGCGAAATTGATGAATCGATGGCGTCTCCAAGTAATTTTGAGATGCACTGTTCGCGGGATATTCGAGGCGCAGGACCGTCACACACGTAAAGGACGCATGCAAATTCAATTTCGTGAAGAAGTCGCACAAACGATTGGCGTTGTGCTTTTGATTCCGAGTTGAAATGGACTCTGCGTTGGCCATGCCGAACAGTCGAACGCAGTACCCGCGAGATGTGTGTCACTTTTTCGGGTCGGACAGAGGTCGCAATCAACACGTAGCTTGACGCCATGCACTCGTCCAGATACACAACGGAACGTCGAGGAAATAGGGCCATTGCCCCAGCATCCCAATTTGACGCAGAGGGCGGTGTTGGGATTTCTCGAACGGTTGATAACCTCCGAGGCTCAGAATTTCGTGCGAATGGCCCAGAGGTCGGGGAATACGGAGTGGAACAGCGTCGACTGCAGGTAGCCGACTCCGCTCGAACCGCCCGTGCCGGGCTTATTGCCGATCGTGCGCTCGACCATCTTGACGTGACGGTATCGCCATTCCTGCATGCCCTCGTCGATGTCGACGAGAGATTCGCAGACGAGTCCGGCCTCGGGATCATCACGGTGAACGGCAAGCAGCAAATCCTGCACTCGTTCGTCGCCTGCATAGGGCGTGCTGACGTCACGATCGAGAATCTCGGCGGGCACCCCGTGCTGCCGGGCGACGAGGTAGCGAAGCGTCGAATCCCACACGGAACGGCGGGCCATCGCGTTCTCGACGCGCTGTCGGGCGGGTGACCCCGCGACCAGGTGTTCGCTCATGCCCATTCCCGTCGTGGCTCCAGCGCCGGCACCCGCATGATCCCGGCGGCCAAGCACCGCCTCGAGTTCACGGAACTGCGCGGATTGAAACCCTGACCCGGAAGACAATCGGTCGCGAAATGAATTGAACTGCAGCGGAGTCATTGTTTCGAGGATGTCGAGCTGACTGACGCAGGTTTTCAGGATTGTCCGAATTCGACCAAGAGTCGCGAGTGACGCGAAAGTTTCGCCGGCTTCGAGAGTGCGCTGTGCGGCGGCGAACTCGTGCAGAATCTGCTTGAACCACAATTCGTACACCTGGTGAATCGCGATGAACAACGGTTCATCGTGTTCGTCGGACTGCGGTTGATTGAGCGACAGCAGCTCGTCGATTTTGAGGTACTGAGTGTAGGTCAGTGCTTGAGTGCTCATGTGACGCGGTTTCCTTCGTTCGTGACAGCTCGGTAGTCGCCGCTCGCAACCAAATCGCGAGTTCGCGCCAGCCCATCCCACACCTCGACGAACGAGGTCGGAAGCGGCGCCATCGCCATGCGAATGCCGTCGGGCATTCGGAAGTCAGGGATAACCTTCGACACCGTGCGCATGGCGAGAGCAATTTGTTTCGCGTCGGGGTGGTGAACGGTGATGTGCCCGCCACGGTGGAGTGCCTCGCGAGGGGTGCCCAACCGGAACCCGAGCGGAACCAGCCATTCGTCAACGAGGCGAATCATCATTTCCGTGCCGAGTTCCGCCTTGCGGGCGATGGCCGAGATGCCGGCCTCGCCAATCATGTCGAACGCGATGTTCACCGACCGCAGCCCCATGATGGACGGAGAGGCGATCTGGAAACGGCGGATGGTGTCGGTTGGTTCGAAAATTGGACCCATCGCAAATTGGTCGTCTTGCGCGAACCACCCTTGAATCGGGGGCTGAAGGACGGCCTGGAGTTCCTTTCGCACGAATAGCCACGCGGGCGCACCGGGACCGCTGTTTCCATATTTATAGGTACACCCGACGGCAAGGTCGACCCCGTTAGCGTCGAAGTCGAGTTCGATGGACCCGATCGCGTGTGCGCAGTCCCACACAACGAAGATTCCGCGCGACCGCGCGAGATCATTGATGGCTTTGATGTCGGAGCGAGCACCACTGCGATACTGGACCGCTTGAAGAGTGATCACGGCGACGTCGTCGGTGAGGAACGGCTCGAGGGCGTCTGCGGTGATTCGTTCGTTGAGGGCGCCGATGGGGGCTGCCCCCGGCCCGCCCGACCCGTCATTATCGAGCGTGACGAGTGTCATCCCGTTTGCCTCGGCAAGCCCTTGCACGATGTATCGATCGGTGGGGAAATTTGCAGAGTCGATGATTATCGTCTTCCGGCCTGAATTGGCGCGAATCGCGGCACCGACGAGCTGGTAAAGATTGACGCTCGTCGTGTCGCACACGAGTGTTTGTCCGGGTCCGGTTCCCAGAGCGGATGCGGCGAGCACGTCGCCGACGGTTCCGGCCTCGTCAACCCAGTGCGACCAACCATCGACAGCCTCGGCACCCCACTCATCGTTCATGAACTCGCCGACGGCAGACACCGTGCCGAACGGAAGGCGACCGAGAGAGTTCCCGTCGAGGTAACAGACGTCCTCGTCATCGATGTAGAACTGGTCTCGAAAATGCGCGAGGGAATCGGCTGCGTCGAGAGATTCGGCGGTGGATCGCACAGTTGCTTCGCCGGGAAGGACTGGTTCGGACATGTGTACCTCTTTCGCGGGAACCTCTCGTCACACTAGCCGTATCCCACCCACTCTCGCTAGCGACCGCTGGATATACTTGCCGAATGTCCTCTCAGCGCATCGTCGTCGCGGGAATCGGCTATGTCGGTCTCTCTCTCGCTGTGCTGTTGGCGCAGAAGAATGAGGTCGTCGCAATTGACCTGGACGAGTCGAAAGTAGACAAGGTCAACAATCGCGTGTCTCCGATTGAGGACGTCGAGATTTCGGCGTTCTTTGCCGATAAGGAACTGAACCTCACCGCAACCACTGACTCGATTCCCGCAATCGCTGCGGCCGACATTGTCATCGTCGCGACGCCCACGAATTATGACCAAACGGCGGACACATTCGATACGTCGAGCGTGGAGTCCGTGATTGGGCTTGTCGTCGAACACAACCCGTCGGCGCTCATCGTTGTCAAGTCCACGGTGCCCGTCGGGTTTACCGAGCGCGTTCGCACGGCGTTCAAGTCGGACAACATCGTCTTTTCCCCCGAGTTCCTTCGTGAAGGCAGGGCGCTGTACGACAACCTGCACCCATCGCGCATCGTCGTCGGAGACAAGACGGCCCGGGGGCAAGAGTTCGCCGATTTGCTCGTTGCAGCATCGCTCGAGGAGAACACGCCCGTCCTGCTCGCAGAGTCGACCGACGCGGAAGCGATCAAATTGTTCTCCAACGCCTATCTCGCGCTTCGCGTCGCGTATTTCAATGAACTCGACACGTTTGCTGCCGTTCGCGGTCTTGATGCCCGCGCGGTGATTGTTGGCGTCAGCCTGGACCCGCGAATCGGTGACGGATACAACAACCCGTCGTTCGGTTACGGAGGCTATTGCTTGCCGAAAGACACCAAACAACTACTTGCCAATTACCGTGACGTCCCTCAGAGCACCATTCGCGCCGCGGTCGAGGCAAACGATCAACGTAAAGACTTCATCGCCTCGGACATCCTTACTCTCAAACCCACGACGGTAGGCGTGTATCGCCTCATCATGAAAGCGGGCAGTGACAACTTCCGCGAATCAAGCGTCATCGGAATCATCGAGCGTCTTCGCGCGAACGGCACCGCTGTGATTGTGTTCGAACCGAACCTGGACGATGACACTATTGCCGATGTCGAACTCGTCAACGACTTCGACGACTTTGTGTCGCGTTCCGATGTGATTGTCGCCAACCGCGTGACTCCGGAATTGTCGGGAGTCGGTAGCAAGGTCTACACTCGCGACCTCTTCGGCAATAACTAGCGCTGGCGCCTTCGGATCAGCCATTCCCTCAACATTTCGAGAGGGAAAGGAAGTGACGTCACGATAATCACAATCAGGATTGCTGTGTCGATGTGGTCTGCGACGAGCGGAACCTCGCCCAAGAGATAGCCAATCCCAACGAGACCGGTCACCCAGATTATTGCGCCCACGAGGTTGTAAACAAGGAAAGTGCGCCGGTCCATCTTTGAGATTCCAGCGAGCATGGGGACGAGTGCGCGAACGATGGGAACAAATCGGGCGAGGATAATCGCGCGCGGTCCGTATTTGTCGAAGTACCCGTGGGCTTTGGCAACGAACGTGGGATTGAAGATCCATGTGTGTCGCCGTTCGAACAGCACGGGCCCAACTGCGTGCCCCGTCAGGAAGCCCACTTGGCTCCCCGCGAACGCGCTCGCGATGACCAGAGGAATCGCCAGCCAGATCGGGAAATCGGTGGTGGCCGCAAGAGTAATGCCGAGCACGAACAAAAGGCTGTCGCCGGGGAGGAACGAGGTCAGAATGAACGCCGTCTCAATGAAGATGATGAACGCAACGGCATAGGGTGCAAATTGGCCGAACTGGTCGATGATTGCGTTGGCGTCAAGCCAGGGCAGGTCGCTTGACTCGAGAGCGAGCGACGTCATAGTGGTGAGTGAGCTCATCGTTCACCGCCTCCCATGACTTTCCGAGCACACGACGCCGTCCCGCTTCGCCCATTCGAGCGCGGAGTTCTGCGTCGTCGACCAAGTGTTGCACGGCGATCCGGGCACTGTCAGGAACGCCGACATCGAACAGAATTCCGTCCACCCCAGAATCGATGAGGTGGATGGGCCCACCCGATCGAGGAGCGACCACCGGCACACCGGCGGCCTGAGCCTCTTGAATCGTTTGGCCAAATGTTTCCTCGGTGCCGAAATGCGCAAACACGTCCATCGCCGCGTAGGCAATGTGAAGCTCATGACCGCTGAGACTGCCCATAAAGGTCACCGAGTCGGAGGGGAACATCGTCTCTAGTCGCGCTCGGTCGGGGCCGTCACCGATCAGAACAATGCGGGTGTTGGGGATACTGATGAGTTCCTGAAAACGGTCGACCTGTTTTTCCGCCGCGAGTCGTCCGACGTAACCGATTATGTGTTCACCGTTCGGAGCGTGCTTTTGTCGGAAGGCGACCGCGTCGTCGGAATAACGGTTATTGGGATGGAAACCCTCGAGGTCAACACCGCGCCCCCACACCGCGAGATTCTTGACGCCGAGTTCCTTCAAGGTGTCACGTGCGATCGGTGTTGGCGCGAGCGTCACGGTGGCTGCGTTGTGCGTGTTCGTGACGAATCGATCAACCATCGGTTTGGCAACCGCCATCCCGTACCGGTGAAGATAGCCAGCAATATCGGTCTGGTACACGGCGACCGAGGCGATCGAGTTTCGTTGAGCGTAGGCAATGGCTTGAGCACCGAGTGCGAACGGGCTCGCCGCGTGAACAATGTCGGGACCAATTTTGTCGAGAAGGTTTGTCAGTGCGAGGCTCGGAATTCCGACCGCGAACTTGACGAGAGGGATGCTGGGAACGACGTGAACCGGGATGCCCTCAAACTCTGGTCCGGGCCGAGTCGGGGCGACAATTGACACATCGTGACCGAGATCGCGCTGGTGTCGCGCCACCCGAATCACGGAATTCGTTACGCCGTTGAGTTGAGGCAGGAACGACTCGGTCACGATAACAATTTTCACTCTTTCAGAGTCGGTGAACAGGGTGTCGAAATGGCGCCCTGTCGGTAAATGTCGGGTTAACGCACGGGGTACGGTGGTTACATGATTACGGCGGCTGCACAGGACCTGCTGCCCTGGTTTAGCGACACGATTGCGACGGCGGGAATCATTGCCTTCTATTTGCTGATTTGGGGTTTGGTGTTCGCCGGGACCGGGCTATTTGTTGGGGCATTCATTCCGTTCATCACGGGAGACACACTCTTGTTTGCCTCGGGATTGCTGGCCGCCACAATCGTGGGGGTCGACGTGATCGTCCTGGCCATCGGTACCGGAATCGCCGCGTTCATGGGAGACCAATTGGGATTTGTCATGGGCCGCAATTTAGGCAGACCCTATCTTGACGCCCGAACCGGCGTGCGAATGAAGAAGATTGTTGTCGGCGTCGAGTCGATGTACCACCGCTACGGCTGGTGGTCGGTTGTTGTCGCCCGATTCGTCCCGTGGGCCCGTGTCTTCGTCCCCTGGGTCGCGGGCATCGGCCGAATGAACTATTACCAATTCCTCACCTCAAACGCGACGGGAGCTCTCTTGTGGGGTGTCGGGCTGACCTTCGCGGGGTGGGGCGCCTATTTCATCCCCGGCGTGAAATCCGCCGCGTACGTCATCGCTGGCGTGGTGATTTCACTGTCGCTTGTCGCCGGATACCGCACCTGGCGTGCCAACAAAGCGGTCGAGGGGAACTGACGTGACGACGCGCGGACCACTCGCCGGCATTCTCGTCGTCGACCTGTCACGCGCAGTAGCCGGGCCGCAGGCCGCGCAAATGTTGGGTGACCTCGGCGCTCGCGTCATCAAAATCGAATCTCCGGACGGTGACGATTCGAGGCGCTGGGGCCCGCCCTTCGTCGGAGGCGAATCGACGTACTTCTTGTCCATCAATCGAAACAAGGAATCCGTTGTGCTTGACCTGAAGACGGATGATGGAACGTCGGCTCTCGCAACGCTCATCGAGCGCGCCGATGTCCTCATCGAAAATTTCCGAGTGGGAACTCTCGCTCGTTTGGGTTTCGACGACGCGCGTATTCACCAGCTCAACCCTCGGGCGATTCTGCTGTCGATCACGGGTTTCGGGCATGACGGTCCGGAGGCGACTAGACCTGGCTACGACCAGATTGCGCAGGGCGAGGCGGGTCTCATGTCGGTTACCGGCTCTGGCTCAGACGACCCGCAACGCGTCGGGATTCCGATCGCTGATGTGCTCGCCGGAATGAACGGCGCGTTCGGGATAGTCGCCGCGCTCTTCGACCGCGAAAAGACGGGTACGGGACAGATCATTCGCACGTCGCTTCTCGCCGCGACGATCGGCGCACACGTCTATCAGGGCACCGCGCAGACGGTGGCGGGCGTTTCGGGGACGGCTCGGGGTAACCACCACCCCTCACTCGCGCCCTACGGATTGTTCCACTGCGCCGACTCTCATGTGCAGATCGCGGTCGGAACAGAAGGACACTGGGCGGCGTTGTGCCGCGTGCTCGACCTCAAGGCCGACTCCCGTTTCGACACCAACGCGGGACGAGTCACCTTCGTTGACGATCTGATCGCTGTCATCAATGGGGCACTATCGACGTGGACGGTGGGCGACGTACTCGAAGCCCTCACCGCCGCCGCCGTCCCCGCGGGCAAGGTTCGGTCGATGGACGAGGTGTATTCCTGGGACCAGACGCGGTCGCAGGGATTAGTCGTGACGGTTGACCACTCAACACTGGGGACCATCGACATTCCTGGGCCGCCGTTGCGGTGGTTCGACGGAGCAACCGAAGTTACTCCGACGCACCACACCGCACCACCGACTCTCGGTGAGCACACGAACGCGGTTCTGCGTTGGCTCGCAGACGACTAGCGCTTCGTCGGCTTTTTCGTCGTGACGGGTTTAGCCGATCGGCGGGCGGCGACGCGACGCACGAGCCACCGTCCGAGCCAGGCGAGTCCGGCGATGAGGGGAAGCCATGGGATGACCATTCCGATTGCGACGAGGGTCCCACCGAAGAACGCGAGGAGCCCGTTCCAGCCGGCGACGATTCCACCCCAGAAGTTGTCGGGGATGGGGTCGGTTGCGCTGTCGGGAAGGCCGATGTCGACCTGGACCGTGGAGAGCGCGATTTGGTCGCTGTAGTAGCGCATCTCGGATTGCAACTGCTCGAGTTGGGCCTGGCGATCAGCGAGGGCCGATTCGATCTCGATCAAGTCCTGCGTCGTCGTTGCAGACTTTTGCAAGGCGGTGAATCGAACGATGGAGGACTCCAGCGCCGCGATGCGTGCTTCGTAGTCGGTGACGGTGAGCGTCACGTCGCTTGAATTTTGGCTGAGGTTCTGCACAGTTGCGATCTCGTCCAGTCCCGTGAGGAACGAGTCAATCGCTGCCGCGGGAATTCGAACGGTCAGGGAAACCGACGTAATCTTTCCGTCGTTGTCACTGTAGGCCGATCGGCCGTCAATCTTGCCCTGAGCAGCTGTGCTTCGTTTTTCCACTTCATCGGCGACGGCCGCCGGGTCATCTCCGGTCAGGAACGCATATGCAGTGGTGATGATTGACTCGTCACGATACGACGAGATTCCCTCAGCGGAACCACTGTCCATGTAAACTCCGCCGAGGGCGGGGGCACCGGGGTCGTATCCGGATACATCAGAGACGGGAACTTCACTGCCCGTCGAGGAACATCCAGCCAGCGCAATCGCAGACAGCGCGAGGACAGCCAACAGCGTATTTTTCTTCATGTTCGTCACCCTACGCCTCTTATCGTTCGTTGCCTATCGAATTCGTCCAAGAATTGTCAAAGATTTGGTCCCGTGAGGTCTCACGAACCATCGGTCAGTGAGCCGCCAAGTGGCGAAGGTCGGGGAGCGATTTCACAAACAGAGCGGGAACAAGTGTGGCGAGCCCCGCAAATACGGTCGCCACAACGAAGCCACCGGTGGCACCCCACGTGTCGATGGAGACGCCGG
>CALPQP020000029.1 GCA_943325745.2 Gulosibacter massiliensis | reverse complement strand
TGAGATTAGTCGTGGCGCGATGTTCGGTGGATTACGCCGGTCGACTCACCGCGCACTTGCCGCTGGCCACGCGCACGCTGATGTTGAAGGGTGACGGCAGTGTTCTTGTCCACTCGGACGGCGGATCCTATAAACCGCTCAACTGGATGAGCCCGCCCTGCGTCATCGATTTTGCGCAACCAGACGATGACCTCGCCGCAGCCGGGGTAATCGAGCTGTGGCGGGTAATTCACACGAAAACTGCCGACATGCTCGTCATTTCAATTTTCGAAATCCACCACGATTCAACCCACGAATTGGGCGACGACCCCGGTTTGATTAAAGAGGGTGTCGAGGCTCATTTACAGCGTCTCTCGTCCGAGCAGATCGCGGTATACGGAGAGGGTTTCAGCCTGATTCGGCGCGAATTCCCGACCGCGATTGGTCCCGTCGATATCCTCGCGCGGGACGCGAATAATGCGGTCGTCGCGATTGAAATCAAACGCCGTGGTGATATCGATGGCGTTGAACAATTGACGAGGTACCTCGAACTGCTCAATCGCGACCCAACCCTGGCTCCTGTCACAGGAATATTTGCCGCCCAGGAAATCAAACCGCAGGCGCGCACTCTCGCTGAAGACCGTGGAATTCGTTGCGTTGTTCTCGACCTCGAGGAATTGCGCGGCGGCGAGACCGACCACGACAGACTGTTCTGATGACCTATACCGCCGTACTGTTTGACCTCGATGGCACCATCGTTGATTCCGCTCCCGGAATCTTTCACTGCTTTGAGCACACGTTTCGCATGCTGCACCGCGAAGCGCCCAGTCGCGAGGTCATGCGCCCGTTCCTCGGCCCGCCGCTCACGACGACGTTCGGCGACATACTCGGCATGTCCGGCGATGAACTTGAACGAGCAATCGCGATCTATCGCGCCGAATACGCCGCGGGCGGGGCTATCACGGCAGACCTTTTCCCCGGCGTGATAGATGTTGTCCGAGCGGTTCGAGCCGCGGGAATCCCCGTCGCGTTGGCGACATCAAAGGTAGAAACCGGAGTTCGAATGGTTTTGCGGCACTTCGAACTTGAGGACGATTTCGATGTTCTGGGTACTGCGTCGGACGACGACGTTCGATCGGTGAAAGCGGACGTCGTTCGCTTCGCCCTGGATGGGCTCGACGAAGCGGGCGCCGACATTTCGCGCGTCGTACTAGTGGGTGATCGAATTCACGACGTCGAGGGTGCGGCCATCCACGGCGTCGACAGCGTGCTGGTGCAGTGGGGTTATGGAAGCAAAGACGAATGGTCGGAGGCCACCGCGACGGTCTCGACCGTGGCCGGCTTACGCGAGTTTCTCCAGGTCTAGCTGGTTCGGAAGGTGGCTAGTCGCGCCGAGTTGAGCACGACAAACACCGACGAAAACGCCATCGCGAGTCCCGCGACGACCGGTCCCATGACTCCCGCGAGAGCGATGGGGATTGCAATCGCGTTGTAGCCAAACGCCCAGACGAGGTTTCCGCGAATCGTTCCGAGCGTTGACCGCGACAGTCGGATGGCGTCCGCAACTCGGCGAAGGTCGGTTGACACCAAAACGATGTCACTCGTTTCAATCGCAACGTCAGTGCCGTGGCCCATGGCAATGCCGAGGTCGGCTTGCGCGAGAGCGGCCGCGTCGTTGATTCCGTCGCCCACCATCGCTACGACCTCGCGCCGTTGTTGAAGTCGTTCAACGAGGTCGCGCTTGTCGGCCGGATTCATGGCTCCGTAGAACTCATCAATACCGACTTCGTGCGCGACCACTTCAGCGACCGCCGCGTTGTCGCCCGAGGCCATGACCGTTCGAATTCCCAGTTTTGATAGCGTTTTAATCGCCACCGAAGCACTGGGCTTGACCACGTCACTGATTGCAATGAGGCCCACGACCCTGTCTCCGTGCGCGACGGCGACGAGGGATCGCCCCGCCGAAGTCCACTCAGCAGCCACGGCGGCAATCGACGTCGGTACGGAGTGTGACGTTTCGGTGAGCCACTCCAGCGACCCGGCCCGAATAACGGTTGTGCCCAGAGTTCCCGTCACTCCACGCCCTGGTTCCGCCACTATTCCCCGAGCAACATCTCCCATGACCCCACGCGTGGTGGCTTCGGCGACGACCGCCCGGGCCAGCGGGTGATCGGTGCCCATCTCGACACGCGCTGCGTCCCCGAGAACCGTGTCCGCCGAAACTGTGTCGCCCAGCACGTCGACCACCGAGGGGTGGCCGCTCGTTAGCGTTCCAGTCTTATCCACGACGACGGTCGTGACTCGACGCGTGCTCTCGAGCACGTCGGTTCCGCGAATAATGATTCCGCTGCGGGCTCCGCGTCCGGTTCCAGCGAGAAGTGCCATCGGTGTCGCCAACCCCAGTGCACAGGGACAGGCAACGACGAGCGTTGCCACGGCGATAGAAACCGCGTGTGTCGCATCACCAGTCATGGCAAACCACACGATTCCGCCGGCGACGGCCGCCACGATCACGAGCGGGACGAACACCGCCGAAATTCGGTCGACCAGTTTTTGGACGGGGGCTTTGCCCGCTTGTGCTTCTTCGACCATTTGGGTGAGCCGAGCGAGTTCGGTGCCGGCACCGACCGCGGTGGCTTCGACGACAAGTCGTCCCCCGGCATTGATTGTGCCGCCGATGAGCGTCGAACCGACTCCAACGGGAACAGGCACGCTCTCACCCGTCACGGCACTTGCGTCGATTGCGGATTGTCCCTCGATGATTCGCCCGTCCGTCGGCACAATCCCACCGGCCAGAACGACAAAAGTGTCGCCTCTCTGCAGGGCACCGGCTGGGACTGTCACTTCACGACCGTCGACGAGGAGAATCGCGTGCTTGGCGGCAGTGTTGAGCAGCGCGGTGAGCGACATTTTCGCCGCTCGCTTCGAGGATGATTCCAGAAGGCGCCCGAGCAAAACAAAAGCGGTGACCACGGAGGCCGACTCAAAATAGAGGGAGTGGGGACTGTAGCCAAACAGCGCCATGTCCATTCGCATTCCGATCATGCCCGCCATCGTGAAGAACAGGGCATACATCGACCACAGGTACGCCACCGCGACCCCGAGCGAGACGAGGGTGTCCATCGTCGTTGCGCCGTGGCGCGCGTTGCGGATCGCTGCGCGGTGGAACGGCCACGCCCCCCAGGTCACGATCGGCGTGGTGAGGGCGGCGGCCACCCACTGGAATCCGTCGAATTGCCAGGCAGGAATCATCGACATGAGAAAGACTGGGGTCGCGAGCGCCAACGAGACGATGGCCCGAGCCGTAAGCACGGGGTCGACGGGTGCTTCCGTTTCGCGCTGCTCGCGATCGATCACGCGCGCGCCGTATCCGACCTTCGTGATGGCTGCGATGAGGTCGGTCGCGTCCGTCACGCCATCAATCTCTACCGACGCACGTTCGGTCGCAAAGTTCACTGTCGCGATGACACCAGGGACGGCCGCGAGCGCCCCTTCAATCCGCCCTGCGCACGTCGCACAGGTCATGCCCTCCAACGCCAGATCGACGTGGGTGGTTGACATTAGTGGACGAGTTCGTATCCGGATTCGACGATCGCCTTATCAAGGGCAGTAGCGTCGACGGCGGCATCGCTCTCGACGTGCAGAGTCGACTGGCCGTTTGCCACGAGGTCGATCGAGACCCCCGTTACTCCTGGCACGAGTGCCGCTGCTCGTGACACTGTCATCACGCAGTGGTTACAGGTCAACCCGGTGACCGCGAAATCTGTTGTGCTCATGTTGTTTTCCTTTCACTACCCCGTGAAACACCCAGTAACTATCGAATATTCCGAAGCGCTCGCAATCGACGTGGTTCAGTGGTGCGCAAGAGGGGACTTGAACCCCTACGCCCTTACGGACACTGGCACCTGAAGCCAGCGCGTCTGCCATTCCGCCACTTGCGCGCGTCCGCAGACGTGCTCCGTAAGGCTATCACGGCGAGCGCCGGCCAATCCCGCGAGGTGCAGGGGCGTGACACCCACCACGGTTAGAATTGGGGCGACCGTGGAGGGGGAACCGTGGGCTTATTGGACAACGTTGAACGTGGTCTTGAGCGACTCGTCAGCGGCGCATTCGCCAAGTCCTTTCGGGGTGGTGTTCAGCCAATCGAAATCATCGCCGCGCTCAAGAGAGAGATTGATTCACACGCGGTCGTTGTCCAGCGTGACCGCATCCTCGCTCCTCACGCCTACACGGTCGGCCTCAATTCCGAGGACTTTGAGCCGCTCAACGCTCACGGCACCATTCTGATTGGGGAATTGACCGACGGAGTCCGTGCCTATGCGACCCGTCAGCGATATAGCTTTACCGCCCCTGTGTCCATCACGCTTGTCGCCGCGTCGGACATCGCGCGTGGCGTCATCAAGGTCGCGTCACAGGCTCTCGACGCGGTGTCTGAATGGCACCCCGCGCTCGAAATCAATGGCCAAACGATTCACCTGAGTGGCCCCGAAATCATCATCGGCCGAGGTTCGACGGCAACGGTGGTAATCAGCGACAGCGGCGCATCGCGTCACCACGCTCGTATCCTGTGGGGTGGCAAAATCGCGGGTCTCGAAGACATGCAATCGACAAATGGAACCAAACTCAATGGAACTCGGGTGACGTCATCGCCCCTCGATCAGGGTGACATCATTCAGATTGGCGGAACACAGTTGGTCTTCCGGATACTTCCGGGGGTTTCGGCGTGAGTGAGCTGACCCTTTTCGTGCTCCGATTCGGTTTCCTCGGGTTGATGTGGGTTTTCGTCTTCGCAATTGTGTTCGCGTTGCGCAGTGATCTGTTCCGCCACTATGTTCGTCGAGGCGATCGGCCGCAGGGCGACATCACCCATAACCCCGGCGCCGAATCGTCACCGTTTCTTCCGCCCGTCGCAACCACTTCGACATCGAGCCCGGCACAGAAACTCGTGATTGTCGCGGGCGCGCGCGAAGGGCTTGAAATTCCGCTCGAGTCAGACAAGCTCACTATCGGTCGCAGCGCACAATCGGGTCTCGTCATCCGCGACGAATATACGTCGACCAACCACGCGCGCTTGCAATTGTGGAACGGCGACTGGGTCATTCAAGATCTGGGCTCCACCAACGGCACATTTGTCGATAACCAGCGCGTGAGCGTCCCCACTCCCGTTCCGATGTACACCCCCGTGTCCGTCGGCTCGACCATTTTTGAACTGAGGCCATAGTGGACGCCCGCGTCCTCTCGGTGGCGAGCAGTCACATAGGGCGAGTCCGAGCAAGCAATCAGGACTCGGGTTACGCCGGTACCCATCTCTTTCTTGTCGCCGACGGGATGGGTGGTCACGCGGGTGGCGACGTCGCCAGTTCGCTCGCGACCCAAGCCGTCACCGCCGTCGCCGATGAACGCTTTGAATCGATCGAAATAGCTCAAGAGCGTCTCGTGGAATCGGTGAAGAACAGTGCCGCCGAACTCATCGAGGCGGTGCGCGAACACCCCGACCTCTCCGGCATGGGAACGACGGTAAGCGCGCTTCTTCGCCACAACAACCAGGTGGTCATTGCGCACATCGGTGATTCGCGCATTTATCGCCTCCGCGGTGGAATCCTCGAACAAATCACGACCGACCACACGTTTGTGCAGAAGCTCGTGGAAACGGGACGCATTTCGCCTGAGGAAGCGTTGGTGCACCCGCGTCGCAACGTTCTCATGCGAGTTTTGGGCGATGTTGCGGGAATCGTTGATGTCGACACCGCGGTTCTCGACACCGAACCCGGCGATCGCTGGATGTTGTGCTCCGACGGTTTGTGCGGCTATGCAACCGAAAATGCCATTGCCAACGTTCTTAAATCCGAACCGGATGCGGCCAAAGCCGCCGGCAAACTCATCAACCTTGCGCTCGAACGCGGTGCACCCGACAACGTGACGGTGGTGATTGCAGGTGTCAACGAGACCAACATGAGCGCCACCGCCAAACCGATGCTCGTCGGAGCAGCGTCGCAACCGCTTATCTTTGACACGATTACCCAGCGCCTTCCAAAAATCGCATCGCGAATCTTTTTTCCCGTTGCAACCTCGGAGGAAGAGGAATACTTCGAAACCGCCGACTATCTCGACACGCTCATTGCCGAGGACAAACGGCGCGCGGCAAAACGTCGAATCCGGTGGTCGCTTTATCTCACCAGTGCCCTCGCCGCTCTCGCGCTCATCGGCATCTACAGTTACGTCTGGACACAATCGCAGTTCTTCGTTGGATCCGACCAAGACAGCGTCGTAATCTACCGCGGCGTGAACGCCGACATTGGGTCAATTCCCCTCAACACGGTTGTGCGCGACACCAACATTCCCTTAACGTCACTCTCGCAGTTTCTCCGAACGTCCGTCGAACTCACCATCCCCAAGTCGAGCCTGGAAGAAGCTCTGCTAGTTGTCGAAAGGATTGAGAATGTCACTCAGTCCCAATAACACCGAGTATTCGACGATCACCGAGCAGTTGATGCTGCGCCTCAAGGTGCCCACCAAGTTACGCAACCTCGAGGCCACTCTCATCATCTTCGCGATGATTGTGACGTCGGCCGCGCTCGCGCTCGTCGACCTCGGTGCGACAGGAAAACTGAATCCTCCCATTATCGGGCTGAGCCTGGGACTGGGTGCGATTGTGCTTGCTATGCACGTCGCACAACGATTCGTCGCCCGCGATGCGGACCCGCTCATCTTGCCCATTGTGACGCTTCTCAACGGGCTCGGAATTGCCATGATCTATCGCCTCGACCTTTCCGCTGGGCTCACGGGGTGGCAGGCCAACGCGACTCGGCAGATGGTCTGGACCGCAATCGCCATTGTCGTGGCGATAGTCGTCATCATTGTCGTCCGGAACCACCGAGTATTGCAGCGATATCGCTACGTGTGGATGCTCGTCGGCGTCGGTCTTTTGCTGCTCCCGCTCGTCCCCTTCATCGGCACGACCATCAACGGCGCACGGTTATGGGTCAACCTCGGTTTCGTAACTTTCCAGCCGGGCGAAATCGGCAAAATCGCGCTAGCGCTCTTCTTTGCCGGTTATCTCGTCACTGCGCGCGACTCCCTGTCGGTGGTGGGAACGCGGATGTTTGGGGTGACGTGGCCTCGAATCAAGGACCTCGGCCCAATCTTTGTTGTCTGGGTAATTGCAATGCTCGTTTTGATCTTCCAGCGCGACCTTGGAACATCCCTGTTGTACTTCGGTCTCTTCCTCGTCCTGATGTACGTCGCAACGGGTCGTGCTATCTGGTTCGTTGTGGGCGGTGGTCTTTTCGGAACAGGTGCCCTCGTCGCGAGCCAATTCCTCACCTACGTTCAGGGTCGTTTCACGGCGTGGCTCGATTCGTTCAACCAAGCGAATTACGACGCTGTGGGTGGTTCCTATCAGCTCGTCCAAGGACTGTTCGGGTTTGCGTCCGGCGGAATCGTGGGAACCGGGCTTGGCGCCGGTCACCCTGGAATCGTCCCCCTCGCGGAATCGGACTACATCATGGCGAGCCTTGGTGAAGAACTCGGTCTCATCGGCGTCTTTGCGATTTTGACGTTGTTCATGCTTTTTGTCGCGCGAGGAATTCGAATCGGAGTCAATGGTTCGGATGATTTCGGCCGGCTGCTCGCGGTCGGCCTCACTTTTGTCATCGCACTACAGGTTTTTATCGTGGTGGGCGGGGTCACCCGAGTAATCCCGGTGACAGGACTCACAACACCGTTCCTTGCTGCTGGCGGTTCGTCACTCGTGGCGAACTGGATTATCGTCGCGCTGCTCCTGCGTCTCAGTGACACTGTTCGTCACCAGCGAGAAGAGGCGGTGGGAGCATGATCAAGGAGCTGAATCGCGTCAGCATCGGAATAGGCGTGCTTTTCGGTGCTCTTTTCGTATCGGCAACCGTAATCCAGGTTTTTCAGGTAGACAACCTTCGAGTAGACCCCCGAAACGTGCGCACGCTATACGACTCCTACGCGACCGAACGCGGCTCGATTCTCGTCGGTTCTACCCTTATCGCTGAGTCCGTTCCGGTCGACGACGTTTACCGCTACCAACGCACTTATCACGGTGGAGGCCTGTACGCCCCGATCACCGGGTATTACACGATCAATCAGGGAATCAGCGGGCTTGAGTTTGCGATGAACGACAAGCTCAGTGGACAATCAAACTCGCAGTTCTTTGACCAAGTCATGGCCCTCGTCTCAGGCACCGATCCGCGAGGGGCATCGGTCAAACTCACGGTTAATGCTGCCGTTCAACAAGCGGCTCGTGACGCACTGGGCGAACTCACGGGTGCCGCCATCGCCATCGAGCCGTCGACCGGGCGAATCCTCGCGCTCGTCAGCACACCGTCGTTTGACCCGAATGATTTGGCGTCCCATAACAGCGAGTCGGTTCTATCGAAATACACGAGTCTCGTCAATTCGGGGTCCCAGCCGTTGATCAACCGAGCAATCACTGGTGACCTGTACCACCCCGGATCGGTCTTCAAACTCGTTGTCGCCGCCGCCGCTCTCGATTCGGGCATCATGTCGGAACGGTCAACCGTTCCCAACCCAGCGAAACTGAAGTTACCCCTGAGTGACTCTGTGATTCGGAACTGGAGCGGAGATTCCTGTGGCCCCGGGGAGTCGGTGACAATCGCCACAGCGCTGCGGTTGTCGTGCAATATTCCGTTTGCCCAAATCGGCACTCAAGTCGGTGAGTCCCGAATTCACGACTACGCCGAAGCGTTCGGATTCGGTGCGACGGTCGAGATTCCGATGGTCGTCACTCCGTCAACATATCCATCAGGAATGGACGAGGCGCAATTGATGCTGTCTGCGTTCGGACAGTTCGATGTCCGTGTCACTCCGATGCAAATCGTGATGATCAGTTCCGCGATTGCCAACGGCGGTGTCCTCATGTCCCCCACGATCGTCGACTCGGTTCTTGCGCGCGATCTTTCGCCTCTCGCCCCATTCACTCCCGTTGAATACTCGACACCGATTGGGCCCGACACGGCGAGCCTTCTTCGCGACATGATGGTTGCCAGCGTGACTGACGGAGTTGCCAGCGGTGCACGAATCCGCGGAGTGTCTGTCGCCGGAAAGACGGGTACTGCGGAAAACGGCG
>CALPQP020000028.1 GCA_943325745.2 Gulosibacter massiliensis | reverse complement strand
TGATCGCGATCTTTTCGCCAATTAACGCGTTCATGAGCGTCGACTTGCCCACGTTCGGTCGGCCGACGAACGAGATAAACCCGCTGCGCGAGGTCCCGGGACGTCCACGATTCGCACCAGCACCGTAATGAGTCGCTTGCGACGACGTTCGACCCGGTCGGCGATGAGCTGTAAGCCGTCCACCTCGACGATGTCACCGGTCTCGGGGAATCGACCAAAGTTCTTGACAAAGAGCCCCCCGACGGTGTCGACGTCATCCTCGTCGATGGGAATGTCGAGGTGCTCAGCGAGATCATCAATATTGGTCGCCGCGCTGACTCTCGATGACCCGTCACCGAGGTCGACGATCTCAATCTCGTCATCGTCGTATTCATCCGAGATCTCGCCCAGAACCTCTTCGATGAGGTCCTCCATGGTGACCAACCCGGCGATTCCCCCGTATTCGTCGACGACAAGCGCCATGTGGTTTGCCTCCGCCTGCAGGACTCGCAGCGCCTCGTCCGCCATTTTCACCTCGGGCAGGAACAGTGCGGGGCGAACCAGTTCGGTGATGAGTGCTTTCTTGGCTTTCGCGGGATTCGCGCGAACGAACCGCGCGGTGTCTTTGATGTGAGCGATGCCCAGCACGTCGTCGTTATCGACTCCGACGACCGGCATGCGGGAATAACCTTCCGCCAAGAACTGTCCCAAAGCCTCGTCCACCGTGATGGTCGAGTCGAGCGCCGCCATCTCGGTTCGAGCAATCATGACTTCGCGCAGGATCGTGTCACCGAAATCGAAAATCGACCGAATGAGATCGCGGTCTTCTTCTTCGATCGCATCCGACTCGGTTGCTTCATCGACCATCGAGAGCAGCTGCCGCTCGGTGTTGATCGTCGTGCGGGCACGACCCGGCGTCACCGCGTTACCGATTCCAACCAGCGCAATCGTGAGCGGGCCGAGCAGCAGGCGAATGGCGCGAACGAGTCCACCCGTCACGCGAACGATTCGCATCGGATGTGCACGTCCGACACTGCGAGGACTCGATCCGACCAGGACAAACGTGATTGCGGTCATCGCTATCGCAGAAGCGATGAGAGATTGTGTGAGGTCGTATCCGAGGCTCACGAACGACAGCGCCACAAGAATCGCGGCGAACGTCTCGCACAGCACGCGAACGAAATTCACGGCGTTGAGGTGAGCAGGAACGTCGGCGGCGATGGCGTCAAACACGCGCGCGGACGGCCCATTCCCCAAGTTGGCGACGTCATTCCGAGACAACGACTGGTAGGCGGCGTCAATCGCCGCACAGAGCCCGCCGAATGTAATCAGCACTAGGGCGATTACCGCGAACCATCCGGTCACGAGCGCTCGGAATCCGCAAACGAGTCGACGAGCTGGCGTTGAAGAGCGAACATGATTCGTTCCTCGGCGGGCGCCGCATGATCAAAACCCAAGAGGTGAAGAATTCCGTGCGACAACAGCCACCGAATCTCGTCATCGGTTGAGTGTTTGGCCGCGATGGCCTGTTGGGCTGCGATTGTCGGACAAATCACGACATCGCCCAACAATCCGGGATCGGACGGCTTGTCGTCATCGCCCGGGCGAAGTTCGTCCATCGGAAACGACAGAACGTCGGTGGGTCCGGGCTCATCCATCCATTCGACGTGCAGTTTCGTGATCGCGTCTTCGTCAACGAACAACACGGCAAGCTCGGCCTCGGGGTGAACCTTCATCTCGGTCATGACATGGGCCGCGAGGCGACTCATCGTCTCGAGGTCGATGACTTCCGTCGTCTCGTTCGCGATTTCGACGCTCATTTCGTGCCTCGCTTTCGGCCCACGGTCTTTGCGTGTTGTTCCTGCTCGTGACGCGTGTACGCATCGACGATCTTGCCCACGAGGGTGTGGCGAACGACATCGGCGCTCGTGAGGACCGCGACGTATACGTCGTCCATTCCGTCGAGGATTTCGGTTGCGAGTTTCAAACCGGATATCTCAGACGGCAGATCGACCTGGGTGGTGTCCCCCGTGATGACCATCTTCGACCCGAACCCGAGGCGGGTCAAAAACATTTTCATCTGTTGCGGTGTCGTATTTTGAGCCTCGTCAAGAATGATGTACGAGTCGTTGAGCGTTCGGCCGCGCATGTAGGCCAACGGAGCGACTTCGACAACACCGGTCGCGAGGAGTTTGGGGACCAGCTCGGGATCCATCATGTCGTTCAGCGCGTCGTACAACGGACGAAGGTACGGGTCGATTTTTTCGGTCAGGGTTCCCGGCAGAAATCCCAGACGTTCGCCCGCCTCTACCGCCGGTCGAGTGAGAATGATGCGCGTGACTTCTTTGCGTTGTAGCGCCTGAACGGCCTTGGCCATCGCCAGATACGTTTTGCCCGTTCCCGCCGGACCAATTCCGAACGTGATGGTCGTGTGTTCGATCGCATCGATGTAATTCTTTTGACCAGCGGTTTTGGGGCGGATGGTCTTCCCGCGAGCGGACAGAATCGCTTCGCCAAGAACGTCGGCGACCTTCCCACCATTGCGAGTGATGGTTGAACCTTCGGTGACGTCGCTATCGGCGAGTTCGACACCGTTCGCAATCATGTCGATGAGTTCACGGATGTGGCCCTCGACTCGGTTGACCTCGTCGGGCTCTCCGTCGATCGAGATGGCGTTTCCGCGCGAACGGATTGTGACGGAGGGGTACCGCAGTTCAAGCGACGAGAGAAATCGGTCTTGTGGTCCGAGGAGCCGAACCATGGCGATTCCGTCGACCTCGATGTCGACGCGCGTGACCCTACTCTCCGCCAAGGGAGCCTTCGGTAAGCCCGCCAGCGAGAACGTGGGCGTGGACGTGAAAGACGCTCTGCCCGGCGTTCGCACCGGTGTTGAAAATGAGTCGGAATTCGCCGTCCGAGTGTTCGCGGGCTAGGTCCTGGGCAACTGCGACCAGTTCCGCGAGGAGTGCCGGGTCACCGGCAGCAAGTTCAACAACGTTCGCGTACGCCTCGGTCTTGGGCGCAACCAGCAGGTGAAGCGGTGCACGCGGCGCGATGTCACGGAACGCGATAATCGTGTCCGACTCGAAAACGATGTCGGCCGGGATGTCGCGGGAGATGATGGCGGAGAAAATACTCATTGAGCCCAGTCTATCCGCGCTACCAGGTGCCGCTCAGGGCAAGAATGGCGGCAATCGCGGCGGGGCCTGCCGTCGATGTGCGCAGGATAGGCCCGGCTAGTCGAACGGGTGTTGCCCCATCGGTCTCGAAACGTGCGATCTCGTCATCGGTAATACCACCCTCGGGCCCGACAATCACACCGACGGTGGCCGGGTTGCTGGCCGACGCGAACCACTCGGTCAGACTCGTGGACGCGCGAGGGTCGAGCACAATCCAGTTTGCCTCGGGCACACTGCCACACAGAGTGGCGGTCGACACCGGATTAGTAACCGCCGGGATTCGACTGCGCACGGCCTGTTTGGACGCCTCGCGCACGATTGCCGTCCACCGAGCCATTCCCTTTGCGACCTTGTCGCCCGCCCAGCGCGAGACGCTCCGTTCCGACTGCCACGGAATCACCGTGTCGACACCGAGTTCGGTCGCCATCTGAATCGCCATTTCATCGCGGTCGCCCTTGGCGAGGGCCTGGGCAAGCACGAAACGCGTGCTCGGAGCGGAATCGAATCGAACCTGTTCGACGTCGCACACGACAACAGACTTGTCGGCCGATGTGACGACGGCGTCGGCATGCCAACCACGACCGTCGGACACACTAAATCGTTCACCGACGCGAACGCGGGCGACCTGAACCGCGTGCCGTGCCTCATCCCCCGTCAATTCGATGCGAACGGTCGATGCGTCGAGGGGCGTGGCGGTGAAGTACAGGTTCGCCATTAGACCGTGAAGAAACGATCGCGAAGTTTGGCGAAGAGTCCCTGGCGGTGCTCAGCCAAGTGGGGTGCCGCCGCCGGTCGAAGCGCCGCGAACTCCTCGATGAGTTTGGATTCCTTTGCGTTGAGCTTGCCCGGTGTCATCACCTGAACGCCGAACTTGGCGTCGCCGCGGCCGCTTCCGCGCAGGTGCCCAACACCGCGGCTCTTGACCACGATGACGTCACCCGACTGTGCTCCGGCCTTGATGTCGAACGAGACCTCACCATCGAGAGCGTCGAGTGTGACGGTCGTTCCGCGAATCGCATCGACCATGTCGATCTGAACCGTTGCGAGAAGGTCGTCACCCTGACGCGCCCACACCTCAGAGGGGGTGACGTGGAATTCGACGTACACGTCTCCCGCCGGACCGCCGGCTTCACCGACCTCGCCGACACCGCGCAGATGGACGCGCTGCCCCGTTTCGAGTCCGGCCGGGATGTGAACGTCGAGGGTTGTCCGGGCCCTAACGCGTCCGTGTCCAGCACACGTCGGGCACGCGGCCGCGATGACGGTTCCGTATCCACGACACGAACCACACGGAGTCGCCGTGACAATGTTTCCCAGAAGGCTGCGAACCTGACGCTGCACCGAGCCACTTCCGCCACAGACATCACAGCGCGACGCGCCCGTGCCGGGCGCGCAACACGTTCCCTGACAGGTGCCACAGAGCACGGCGGTGTCGACCTCTATTTCACGATCGCCCCCGAAAATCACGTCAACGAGCTCGATGTCCACGCGAAGCAGAGCGTCGTTTCCGCGCTGGGCACGCGACTGCGGGCCTCGGGACTGGCCTCCGCCGAAGAACGCGTCAAAGACGTCGCCCATGTTCCCGAACCCGGGCATCCCGCCGAAATTGCTCTGACCGCCCATGTCGTAATTGCGACGCTGTTCGGCGTCCCCCAGAACGTCGTAGGCGTGGGTCACGGCCTTGAACCGTTCCTCGGCGCCGTCCTCGGAATTCACATCGGGGTGGAGTTCGCGCGCGAGTTTTCGATAGGCCTTCTTGATGACGTCCGGGCTGGCGTCGCGGGCCACTCCCAAAATCTCGTAATGGTCCATTTATGCGTCGTCTCCCAAAACCCCTGACAAATAGCTGGCGACGGCCCCGACGGCCGCCATGTTGAGGGGATAGTTCATCCGCGTCGGTCCCAGAATCGCCACTCGTGACGTGTCGCCTCCCATCGCCGAGTACGAGTGCGAAATGATGGCGGTGTCGGACAGGTGATCCGACATTTCGCGTCCAATTCGAACACCAGAGTCGTCTCCCTGAGCACGCATTTCCCCGAACAGACGTAAAAGCGTGACTTGTTCTTCAATCGCATCGAGCACCGGCGCTACGGACCCCGCAAAGTCCATGTCGGCTCGGACAAGTTTGGGGGTACCGGCGACGATGAGCCGGTCCTTGCGGTGCGAGTCGACCTGCGATTTGAGCGCCGTGCGCACGTCGGCGATGATCGGTTGAAGCGAGAGTGGAACGGATTCGGCGAGCTTCGACATCGCTCCGTCCACCTCGCTGAGCGAAACGCTCGACAAGGTTGTCGCAACCCTGGCCCGAACATCGGCGAGGGTCGTCTCGTCGAGTTCGGCGTTGAAATCAACCATCCGTCGGTCAACGCTTCCCGCCGCCGTGATCAGAATGATGTAGGCCTTGCTCGGGGAAACAGGAACGATTTCCACGTGCGCAACTCGTTCGTTGCCCAGCGCCGGAAATTGCACCATCGCGACCTGATTCGTGAGGTCGGACAACAACTTGACGGTGCGAGCGAAGAAATCGTCGAGGTCTAGAGACTCGTCGAGGAATCGCTGGATAGCGCCGACCTGCTTAACGGTCAACGGTCGAATGTCACTCAGGGAATCGACGAAACGGCGATACCCGAGATCCGTCGGTACTCGCCCGGCTGACGTGTGCGGCGCGTGAATGAGGTTAGCCTCCTCCAAAATCGCCATGTCGTTGCGGATTGTCGCCGCCGACACTCCAAAATCATGGCGTTCCACAATTGCCTTGGAACCAACCGGTTCCCGCGAGTCGACATAGTCCTCGACGATGACGCGCAGAACCTCCAACGCACGTTGCGAAACCATCGACACCTCCATACTTGGCACTCTCGCGTGTAGATTGCTAATACCTCAATAGTACGCGCGGTATCCGCCGTGCGACGAACAACCAAGGAGCACTCCATGGCAACGTCGAAGTCATCTGGTCAAGCTAATCAACTCGCTGGGTTGGCCCACATTTTGGGAATCCTCACAAGTTTCGTGGCGCCACTCGTTATCTGGTTGACTAACACGTCGCGTGACGCGCAGGTCGACAGCAACGCGAAAGAAGCACTCAATTTTCAAATCACGGTCGTCCTCGCGCACAGCGCCAACAGCATCTTGACGTTCGTTCTGTTCTTCATTTGGGGCGTCGTCAGCGGGGTTGTAACACTCGGGATCTGGGCCGTCTGCATTTGGTGGGCGTTCCTCGGTTTCCAGGCCGCGAACAAGGGTGAGCGTTACCGCTACCCCTTCGCGTTTCGCATCGTCGCCTAGTCGGATAGCAGCGTTCGAACGACAAAGTCAGCGAGCAACCTCCCGCGGGACGTGAGCACGAGTCGACCGGCGATGGCCTGAGGGCCCTCGACGAGTCCGTCGGCGATGAGCCCGGCGACAGCGCTGCGACCGGTTGGCCTGAGCCCGTCCATCGCGATGCCGTCACGAACGCGAAGCCCCAGAAGCACAACTTCATCGGCGCGCTGATCGGCGTCGAGAACCTCGCGCTCGAGAGCGGGTGATTCGCCGGCTGCGATTCGCTCGGCGTACGCCGCGGGGTGCTTGACGTTCCACCATCGGACACCGTTGAGGTGGCTGTGCGCCCCCGGTCCGAACCCCCACCAATCCGTCCCCTGCCAGTACGACAAGTTGTGCCGCGAACGCGCGTCAGCACCGCGCGCCCAGTTGCTCACTTCGTACCAGTCAAATCCCGCCTCGGTGAGTAACGCATCCGCCATCTCGTACATGTCGGCGTGAGTGTCGTCGTCAATGGGTTCGAGTCCGCCGCGGCGAATACGTCGCTCAAGAGCCGTGCCCTCCTCGACGATGAGCGAATAGGCCGAGATGTGGTCGGTTTCGAGCGCGATGGCGGCGGAGAGACTGGTTCGCCATTCGTCCAGAGTTTCGCCTGGCGTTCCATAGATGAGGTCCACCGAGGTCTGCAGACCCGCGTCTTTCGCCCACACGACGGCGGTGCCGACCGACGCGGGCTCGTGGGTGCGGTCGAGGATGGAGAGAACGCGGGGAACCGCCGATTGCATTCCGACCGAAAGTCGGGTGACGCCCGCGTCCGCAAATGCGCGAAGGGACTCGCGGGTCACCGTGTCGGGGTTCGCTTCGATGGTGACCTCGGCGCCGTCAGCAATCCCGAACGACGTGCGCACCGCGTCGAGCACGCGGGCGATGTCGCCCTCTGGCAAAAGCGTCGGGGTGCCTCCGCCGATGAACACCGTGGCGGCTGGTCGACGCGGCGAGCCGTTGTCGGCTAGGACGCGTTCGGCGAAGACAATTTCGGCGAGGAGGTCGTCCACGAAGGACTGACGTGTGACACCCCGCAATTCCGTCGCCGTGTAGGTGTTGAAGTCGCAATATCCGCATCGAACCGTGCAAAACGGGATGTGCAGATAGACGCCAAACGGCGTCTCGGGGAGGCCGACCGACGGGATTGAGCCGTCGCGAGGCGCGACCTCACCTCGCGGAAGGGACGCCACTACGCCCCGGTCCAAATGATTGACATGCGAACGATCATGACCGCGATGGCGAGAGACACGACGCCCATGGCAATCGTCGCGAATCGGGTGCGGTCAACAAGTGCCCACAACGTGACACCGATGGTCATCGCGAGCGCGGTCACGAGGTACAACCAAAACTCGAGCGCATCACCCCCGGGTGGGTTCCCCACGAGCGGTTGGACGATCGCGACAACGAGGATAACGACGAGCACGACAGCCACCGACACAGTGCCGAGAACGGTGAGGTCCCGCGGAGGATTTCCGCGAATTCCCGAGATGACCGAAATCAACCCCGCGGCGAGAGCGCACGCGACACTCGCGATGGTGAGCCACTCAATCATGTGGAAAGCCTGTCACGACTCGAGCGACACCCTTCGACACCGTCGCGATCGCGATGAGACGGTCGCCGTGAACGACCGCAACGAGAGTCGCATCGGCAATTGTTGTCGCCAACCTTTTTCCGTGACCGATGTCGACGGCCTCGGCATCGGTCACCGCCAACACGGGAAAGAGGTCACTGGCGATTCGGGTGGCGGGAATGAGTTGCGCGGCCGAAATGTCGTCGACCGAACAGGCGTCATCGACCGCCAGCGACCCGACCCGGGTGCGCCGCAGTGCCGTGAGGTGTCCCCCGCAACCGAGCGCGGACCCGATGTCTCGGGCGAGCGCTCGAATGTAGGTGCCCGACGAACAATCAACCGTCACGTCGACGTCGATGGCGCCGAGGGTTCGACGGATGGCGTGGGATTCGAACCGTGAGACGGTAACGGTACGGGCATCGAGAACAACATCGTCCCCCGCCCGCACCAGGTTGTAGGCGCGTTGCCCGTCGACCTTGATGGCCGAAACGGCAGAGGGTCTCTGCTCAATCACCCCCGTCAGTAAAGTGATCTCGCGCTGAATTTCGTCGTCGGTGATGGCGTCCAGGACGTTGTGGTCAGCGGTAAAGATGACGTCACCCTCAGCATCGTCGGTCACTGTCGCCGATCCCAAACGAATTGTCGCGGTGTAGGTCTTGTCTGCGCCAACCAAATAGGTCAGAAGTCTCGTCGATGTTGCGACGCCGAGAACCAACAATCCCGTCGCCCTCGGGTCGAGCGTCCCCGCGTGACCGATCTTGCGCGTGTCGAGCGCTTTCCGAGCCGCCGACACGACTCCGTGACTCGACGGACCCGCGGGTTTGTCGACGAGAAGGATTCCGCTCATCACCTTTGGAGGGTACCAGCGGGGTTCGGGCGGATGCCCTTAGGCAAGCGACTTCGTGTGCCAGACGGTCTTCGTCTCGACGAATGTGGCGATTCGATTGAACGCGGATTCGGTTGGCCCGAATGTTCCCGGACGCACCACGCGCATGAGCGTTTCCGCCGCCGCGCGTTCGCATTCGACCGCTATCTCGCGGGCCGCCCCGGTCAGATCGATGGCG
>CALPQP020000027.1 GCA_943325745.2 Gulosibacter massiliensis | reverse complement strand
TTGCCTGTCGACGTCTTGATGAAATCGGCGCCGGCCAAGATGGCGAGCCATGACGCGCGTTTGATGTTGTCGTAGGTGCGCAGTTCGCCGGTTTCGAAAATGACCTTGAGGTGTGCGCGCGACCCGTCGGCGCGCCCGCAGGCGCGATGCACGGCCACGATTTCATTGAAGACGGTATCGAGGTCTCCGGACAGGAACGCTCCGCGGTCAATCACCATGTCGATTTCGGTCGCGCCCTGCGACACGGCGTAGCGCGTGTCGGCCAGTTTGATATCGAGTGTCGAGCGTCCGCTCGGGAAGGCAGTCGCGACCGACGCAACCCCGATTCCGGTGACGCCGTCGCCCTTGTGCGAGCCCAGTGCCGCAACGGCATGTTGAACCATGTCGGGATACACGCACACGGCTGCGACGCGCGGTGCCGTCGGGTCGGAGGGATCGGGAAGAATGGCTTTTCGCACGAGAGAACGTACCTTGCCCGGGGTATCAGCGCCCTCCAGCGTCGTGAGGTCGATGAGTCGAATGATGGTGTCGAGCGCAGCGCGTTTGGAATCGTTCTTGATAGACCGGGTCGCGAGACGTGCTGCACGTTCCTCGAGTCCGATCGCATCGACCGCGGAAAGTCCATACAGGAACGCGCGAAGGGACGCCGAATCGGTGACGCCGTGCGCACGCGAGCGGTCGGTGGTC
Source organism: Gulosibacter massiliensis (assembly GCA_943325745.2). Lineage (GTDB taxonomy): Bacteria > Actinomycetota > Actinomycetes > Actinomycetales > Microbacteriaceae > MWH-TA3. The sequence continues at coordinate 8,512 of CALPQP020000027.1, read as the reverse complement.
GTGATGCCATTTACTGGACGAACCTCGGCGGTGTCAGTGCTGTCGACGATCGAAATCGCGACAATCCCGGATTCACGCGCGAGAGCGAGCAAACGGCCGGCTTTCCAGCGGGTGATCCCGAGCGTGTCCCCGATCTCGTCCTGAGTCTTACCGTCGTCGTAATACAGTCGAGCCGCCCGAAGGGCAAGCTCGTTGTCCGAAATTTCCATCACGTGTTTATGTTACGCGCAGATGAGCAGATTGCCAACATTTGCGCACGCCCGTCTACAGATGAAGAGTGCCTTTCGCAATCATGCCGCGAATATTCACCACATCGCCATCGAGCGCGACGATCAGGTCATCAACCGACCCGAACGCCTCCACATTCCGAACCCAGTGGATAAAGACAACTTCGGCCGTTGCCCCGTAGGCATTGAAATTCGCGTCAAGTGCATGTGTTTCAACTTGGTCCCGGGTCACATCGTTGAAGGTGGGGTTCCTTCCTACAGAAATTGCACCGAAAAATTCTTCACCGAGCACGCGGATGATTCCCGCATACACGCCCGCCTTCGGCACAAGTCCCTCGTTGTCTTCTTCGAGGTTAGCCGTGGGGTACCCAAGCATCCGGCCGCGCTGATGCCCCTGTACCACAACACCGCGAACGCGATGAGGTCGGCCCAACAGTTTTGTGGCGGTCTCGACATCTCCGGCAAGGATCGCGCCTCGAATCGTTGACGACGACACCTTGACTCCACCGTCGACGCACACGTGGTCGAGTCGCACAACCTCTAGTCCCGCCGGGGTACCGCGCGCGATTAGCGTCTCGATCGTCCCCGCACCTTTCGCCCCGAAGCGGAAGTCAGACCCGACGAGGACGAGTGATGCGGATACTCCAGTCAGCAAAATCTCGTCGATGAACGCGTCGGGTGACATCGCCGCGAATTCGGTCGTGAACGGCAGTACAACGACGCGGTCCGCGCCGGCGCTCAACAGGGCCTCGACCTTTTGAGGAATGGACAGAATCGGCTGCGGGGCGCGGGTGGGGTCGAACAATTCCAGTGGATGACGGTCGAAGGTGATAACCACAACGCGTCGACCGTTGGCGCGGGCGCGAAGTTGCGAGACGACTTCGCGGTGCCCGATGTGAACGCCGTCAAACTTGCCGATGGTGACAACGGAATCGATGCCGTCGCGCGGCAATGGCCAGTCGGTCATCGGGTTTCCCACGCCCACCACAGCCCAAGGATGGGCAAGAGCACGGGCACGTATCCGTATCCAAGACCGAAGTAGGACCACACCGAATTGGCGTGGAAGAGCGTGGGGATCAGATAGGTCAACATTCCAACGCTCAGTACGCCAATAAGTTCGACCACCATGATGGCGATGGCAAATCTGCGCCATCTGCGCGCGATCGCAAGCACGGCGAGGAAATAGTGTGCCGCCGCGATGGCCGACAACGTGTAAGCAAGCGGCGCTTCCGAGAATTTCGTCGCGATTTGGAAGGCACTCCGCCCGGTGGCCGCCACCGCCAGAATTAGATATCCGAGGATCAACAGTCGCGAGAGTCCCGTGGTCACTTCTTGTCCTTCTTTTCGGTGTCCCCCGACAAGGCGGCGATGAACGCTTCTTGCGGAACCTCGACTCGGCCGACCATCTTCATGCGCTTCTTCCCCGCCTTTTGCTTCTCGAGCAATTTGCGCTTACGACTGATGTCGCCGCCGTAACACTTCGCGAGCACGTCCTTACGCATGGCGCGAATGCTCTCCCGGGCGATTATCCGTGCGCCGATGGCCGCCTGAATCGGAACCTCGAATTGCTGGCGTGGAATGAGTTCACGCAGTCGGGAGGTCATCATCACACCGTAGGCATAGGCCTTGTCGCGATGCACGATCGCCGAGAACGCATCGACTTGCTCACCCTGCAACAGGATGTCGACCTTCACGAGATCCGCTTCTTGTTCGCCTGCCGGTTCGTAATCGAGCGACGCGTACCCAGCGGTTCGCGACTTGAGGTTGTCAAAGAAATCAAAAACGATTTCGCCGAGGGGAATTGTGTATTTGATTTCCACGCGGTCTTCACCCAGGTAATCCATTCCAATCAGGGTTCCGCGCCTCGTCTGGCACAGTTCCATGATTGTGCCGACATAATCCTTGGGGGCCAGCACCGCCGCGCGCACGATCGGTTCGCGGACCGACTTGATTTTTCCGACGGGGTATTCCGACGGGTTGGTGACCTGAATTTCTTTACCGTCGTCGGTAGAGACGTTGTAGATAACGCTCGGGGCGGTGGCGATAAGGTCGAGTCCGAATTCGCGTTCCAGGCGCTCGGTGATGATTTCGAGGTGCAACAGCCCAAGGAACCCACATCGGAACCCGAACCCAAGGGCGACGGAGGTTTCCGGCTCGTACACCAGCGAGGCGTCACTGAGCTTGAGTTTGTCGAGTGCTTCGCGCAGATCGGGGAACTCAGCGCCGTCGAGCGGGTACAACCCCGAGTAGACCATCGGCTTGGGGTCGGTGTAGCCCTCGAGTGCGATTTTGGCCGGCTTCGCGAGGTTCGTCACGGTATCGCCGACCTTGGACTGGCGGACGTCTTTCACGCCAGTGATGAGGTACCCCACCTCGCCGACACCGAGTCCTTCGGACTGGGTCGGTTCAGGTGACGAAACGCCGATTTCCAATAGTTCATGGGCGGCCCGCGTCGACATCATCTGGATTCGCTCTCGAGGGCTGAGAGAACCGTCCATGACGCGCACGTAGGTTACGACTCCCCGATAGGAGTCATAGACCGAGTCGAAAATCATGGCACGTGCGGGGGCCGTCGGGTCGCCGACCGGTGCGGGAATCTTCTGTACGACTCGATCGAGCAGTTCGTCGACTCCGACGCCCGTCTTTCCCGACACGCGCATCACGTCATCGGGGTCTCCGCCGATGAGAGACGCGAGTTCCTTCGCGTATTTTTCGGGATCCGCCGAGGGCAAATCGATCTTGTTGAGCACCGGGATGATTTCGAGGTCGTTCTCGAGCGCCAGGTACAGGTTGGCGAGAGTCTGTGCTTCGATTCCTTGGGCCGCATCCACGAGAAGAATTGCCCCTTCGCAGGCGGCGAGAGACCGAGAAACCTCGTACGAGAAGTCGACATGGCCCGGGGTGTCAATCATGTTGAGCGCGTAATCCACGCCATCCACGGACCACGGCATGCGCACGGCCTGACTCTTGATGGTGATTCCTCGTTCGCGCTCGATGTCCATGCGATCGAGGTACTGGGCCCGCATGTCACGGTCGCCAACAATCCCCGTGATTCCGAGCATGCGGTCGGCGAGCGTGGATTTTCCGTGATCGATGTGCGCGATAATGCAGAAATTTCGGATTATCGACGGGTCCGTGCGTGACGGAATTGGCGGCTTCGTGGAACGGGACATCGTTCTCTATTGTTTCACGCCTCGCGGTCGCCATGCGCCGTTCGCCTCTGGTAACGTTGTCTCTTGGCTTGCGTGCAGAGGCCCTCTCTCCGATGCACGGAACGACACCGGGATTCGCAACACCCCATCTCGGTTCGACACCACTCACCTAAGGAAACCATTCGTGGCAAATATCAAGTCGCAGATTAAGCGAATCAAGACAAACCTCAAGGCGCAAGAGCGCAACAGGGCCGTCAAGAGCGAACTCAAGACCGTCATCCGCATCGCGCGCGAGGCAATCGCGACGGGCGACAAGGCGGCCGCCGTCAATGCCGTTGCCGCAGCAACGCGCAAGATTGACAAGGCCGTGTCGAAGGGTGTCATTCACAAGAACCAAGCGGCGAACCGCAAGTCGGGTATCGCTGCCCAGGCCGCCGCAATATCGGGCGACGCCACGGTGACCAAGGCTCCGGCCAAAGCACCCGCTAAGAAAGCTCCGGCCAAAGCACCCGCCAAGAAGGCGACCGCAAAGGCCCCCGCCAAGAAGGCGGCAGTGAAAGCTCCCGCCAAGGCAGCAGCAAAGGCTCCGGCTAAAACTAGCGCCACCAAGGCCGCTGCACCGAAGAAATAGATCTTCCGCTAAACTTCGACGGCTCCCGGGAAACCGGGGGCCGTCGTTGTGTGTCTAGGTTCGGGACGCTACGCGGTCAACCATCCGCTCAACGGCAAATTCGGGGTCGCGGCCGGCGCCCTTGACCATCGAATCGGCCTCAGCGACGACCAGAATCGCCCTGCCGAGTGTCGGGCCGGTCCATTTCCGAAGCGCACTCCTGGATTTGTCGATCATCCACGGCGGCATACCGAGGTCTTTCGCCGCGTTACTGGGCGAACCGGTGTACCCACCGACCTTGGCGAGCTGTCGGAGCTTGGCCGCGAACGCCGCAATCAAAGGCACGGGGTCGACACCGGATTGGATCGCGTGACGCAGTAGCCGAAGTGCTTCGGCTCGGTTGCCATCGATTGCCATGTCGGCGACGGCAAAGGACGTCACTTCCTCACGGCCCTGGTAATAGGTGTCGACAAATTCCTTCGTGATGGGCTTCCCCAGAGCGTCGCGCGCTATTTGTTCGCACGCTGCGGCAAGTTCGGCGAGATCCCCCGCGAATGCCTCGGCGAGGGCTCCGACGGCCGCACGGTCAACCTTCGCCCCGAGGCGATTGAACTCAGCGGAGGCGAACTGGACCCGGTCCGCTTCTCTCTTCAACTCGGCGCATTCGACCTCGAGGGTTGTCGGATGGGCGCGAAGCGTGTCGAGCAACTTCTTGCCACGGTTGCCACCACCGTGTCGCACAATGACGATGACGTCATCGGCGATGACCTCGAGATAGGACTGAATATCGGCGACGAAGTCGTCCCCGCCCGATTCGCCGTTCGCGATGCGAATCATGCGTGGTTCGCCGAACAACGAGGGACTCGCAACATCGAGAAGAGTTCCGACCGCATAGTTCGCCCCGTCGAGATCGGTGACTTCGAGTTCAGGCTGAGCGATTCGAACGCGGTCGCGCAACTCGCGAAAAACCCGGTCGGCGAGGTAAGACTCGGAACCCGTGACGAGCACGATGGGTGCTTCGCGCATCCCGTGCCACGGCACAACCTCGGTTTTCGACATTATTCCTCCGTGTTCAGTGTAAATCGGGGCTCGGTCGCACGTTCACGCCACACCCGCAATTCGCCGTTGGACGTTCGCCACACGAGGACGATTCCATTGAGGTCGCTTCGCGCAACGGTCGACCCGACGCCGGCGAGCACATCCAGGGTCTCGGCCGTCGGATGTCCGTACTCGTTGTCGGCGCCGACACCGATCAACGCGACGGGGGCTCGGACACGGCGATACAGTTCGGGGTCTTGATCTCGCGAGCCGTGGTGGCTGACTTTGACGACGTCGATCGGAACCAGGCCGCCAGCGAGTCGAACAAGTGTTTGTTCCACTCGCGGCAAATCTCCGAGGGCGAGCCCTGTCACGCACGTCGCGTCGCACTCATCGCTCCGTTCGAAAATGATGGTGACGCTCGAGGGATTTCCCAGCTCGCGCGGATTGCCGTCACTCGGCCACAGCACCCGCCAGTTCAGTCGACCTATCCCCCCGGTGAGTCCGCGTTCGGCGGATACGATTCGGGCACCGCCCGACCGGAGCCGTTCGATGGTTCCGATGTCTGCGTCACCGTCGGGGGGTCCGTGAAGGACGGTTCCGACGCGCCCGACTACCGCGCCAAATCCCCCCGCGTGATCAACATCGAAATGCGTGAGCACGAGGATGTCGATGTCGGTGACCCCCAAAGCCGCCAAGCACTCACGGATGGGCGGTTCGGTTCGCCCGGTGTCGATGAGCGCAACCACCCCGGCGTCCCGAACCAGAACGGCATCACCCTGGCCCACGTCACACTGCGCCCATGACCATTCCTGCGGCGCGCTCGCCCAGGCGACACGGCTCGCGCCGACCGTCGAGGCGAGACCAATTGTGGCCGCCACGATCGCCACGAGAGCCCCAACTGTGCGCCAGCGCTCAAATACCGCAGCCACGATGCCGAGTGACACGAGTGCCGAGAGCACAACTCCCCACATGCCGGGAGGCCACGGTAACCGAGCGGCGGGAAGCACCGCGCCTGTTCGGGCAATAGTGGCGATCAGACTCGCCATTGCCGTCGCAATCGCGAGTAGTCCATCCGACACGAACGGTAACGGGGACAGAATAATACACAACAATCCGCAGACGGTCGCGATCGGAACCAGGGGCTCGGCGAGAATGTTGGCCACGATTCCGTAAACCGGAATGTACGGCGAAAAACCCAAGATGATGGGCTGACAGGCGATGGCGGCGCTCAACGGAATCGCCACCGCGATGGCAACGGGGGTTGGCATCCACTTGCTCAAGCGCGTCGTCAACGGTCTCGCGATCACCAGCAATCCCAGCGTTGCCGAGACTGACAGAGCGAAGCCGATTGAATGAGAGAGCGTCGGGTCGAACATCAGTGCGACGATAATCGCGACGCAGAGCGCGGTGGCTCCCGCAACCGGTCGCCCCCAGAGAAGTGTGGCGAGTCCGATCGCCGCCATGATGGTGGATCGAATGACGCTCGGGTCGGGACCGACCACAACGACGAAACTCGCGAGAGCGACCGCGCTCGCTAACACCCGTCCCCAGAGGGGGGCTCGACAGAGCGCCGCTACTCCGAACGCGAGTCCGACGACGATGGCACAATTTGAGCCGCTGACAGCCATGAGATGCGTCAACGAGGTTACCTGCATCGCTTCGGACAGTGATTCGGGAATGCCCTCGGTGTTGCCAAGAACCAAACCAGGAACGAGTGCACCGGCATCACCCGACCACTGCGCCGCGCGAAGTCGAAAATCGTCGTGGAGCGCCTCAACCCAGGGGAAAAGTTGGTCGACGTCCCGTCGATAGCCCACCGCCTTGGTTAACCACCACGCAAGAATCCACGCCGCCGCCGCCGGAAATGCGAGAACCGGAATGCGCTGGATCACAGCGTGATTTTGTCGCGCATTCCCGCCAGGGTGAGATCGCCAATTCCCGGAACCTCGAGCAGCGATTCGATTCCCGCGAAAGGCCCGTGTTCGTTGCGGTAGGCGATGATTCGTTCCGCAAGGGTCACCCCGATCCGAGGAAGCGTGTCGAGGTCTTCGGCCGTCGCCGTGTTGATGTTCACCTTGTCCGAGAGGGAACTTGCCGTGCGGCGCGACTGGGCGTCACCCGCTGCGCCGACGATGATTTGTTCACCGTCCTGGACGATGCGTGCGAGGTTGAGGGACGCCGGGTCAGCGCGAGGCGACAGTCCACCCGCCAGCGCGACCGCGTCCATAACTCTCGAGTCCATGGGCACCTCGTATACGCCCGGTTTGACGACCGCACCCACGACCTGAACGAACAGGGTGCCGCTCGATTGACTGTTGACCACCGCATCGGCACTTGCGTCGAGCTCTACTTCGCCGGAGCCACTCGTCGAATTAGACCAGAGCGCGCCAATAACGGCGACGGCGGCTACACCCGCGCCAGCCGACAGGAGTAACTTGCGGCGTGACGTCGAGTCTTCGGGAACCGCCTTGACAAACCATTCGACCATGGCGTCACGCTAATCGCTCCGCCCAAATCCCGAGGTTTCCGACCGACGGGTGTGGACAACCTAGTCCGCGACGACGATGTTGACGAGTTTGGGTGGGCGAACGATGGTCGTTCGAATCGTCTTGCCTACGAGTGCCCCCGCGACCGAGGCCAGTGCGAGTTCGGACAATTCCGCCTCGGTGATTCCGGGCGAAACGTCGAGCCGTTCCTTGACCTTGCCGTTGATCTGAACAACCGCGACAATCGTGTCCTCGACCAGGAGGGTCGCATCGGCGACCGGGAATTGCTGAAGTCCAACGAATGGTTCGTGACCGAGCAACGACCACATGTCCTCTGCGGCGTGCGGCGCGAACATCGACAAGCCCAACGAGACGACCTCGGCCGCTTCGCGCACAGCGGGGTCGGCCGGCCCGACTCCCGTGTCAATTTCTTTGCGGACGTGATTGACAAGGTCCATGAGTCGAGCGATGACAACGTTGAACTTGTAACTCTCGACCAATCCTCCGACATCCGCGAGAAATTTGTGCGTGACGCGACGAAGTCCGGCCGCTCCGGTTGACGAGTCGACGCCGATTTCACTCGTGACGTCGTGCGCCATGCGCCAGGCGCGAGCGATGAACTTGTGCGAACCCGTCACCGACACATCCGCCCAGTCAATGTCGTCCTCGGGAGGTCCGGCGAAGGCCATCGTGACACGCACCGCGTCCACACCGAAGTTGTCAAGTTCTTCGCCGAAGAACACGATGTTGCCCTTCGACTTGGACATCTTGGCGCCATCGAGGATGACCATGCCCTGGTTCAACAGCGCGGTGAAGGGCTCGTCGAAATCGAGGTAACCCAGGTCGAACAGAACCTTGGTGATGAAGCGCGCATACAAGAGGTGCAAAATCGCGTGCTCGACGCCACCGACGTACTGATCGACGGGTGCCCACTTTTTGACCGCGTCGACGTCGAACGCCTTGGTGTCGTCTCGAGGCGAGAGGACTCGCAAGAAG
>CALPQP020000026.1 GCA_943325745.2 Gulosibacter massiliensis | reverse complement strand
GCGAGGATATTGAGAATCATGTGCGGGGTCGCAAAGCCCAGCTCGACCAGATGATCGACCGTCGTCAATTCCTGAGCGTTGTTTCGTCGATCGGGCACAAATGCGCGGTCGACGAGTATGCCGTCAATTGTTCCCAGTTCACCGGTGTCAGGCGTGACTAGCCCGAAGCCGATTGCCTCGCAGCCTTCTTCGACATTCGCGTCGCGCACGAGGGCTTCGGTCACTGGGTCGATTCGGTTATAGAACACGGACTTGCGGGTGTTGTGATACACCGCACCTTTCGCCGCACGGTACGCCTCGGCTGAGCCGTGCCAATCGAGGTGGTCCTCGGCGATGTTGAGACATGCGCTGACCAGCGGGCGAAGTGCCCCTTCCCCGACGGTGGGCAACCAGTGCAATTGGAAGCTCGAGATCTCGACGACGAGGAATTCAAAACCTGTTGGGTCACGAACTGCGTCCAATACGGGTACACCGATGTTTCCCACCGCTGCGACGCGAAATCCAGCTGTCGCTAAAACGTGTGCGGTGAGCTGAGTCGTTGTCGTCTTGCCATTGGTCCCCGTGATGAGGAGCCATTCTGCGGTTAACACCTTGTCCCGCACGCGCCACGCAAGTTCAATGTCACTCCAGATTGGAATCGACTCGGTCGCAGCCCACGAGACGATCGGGTGCTGAGGGGAAATTCCCGGGCTCACCACGATGACATCCGGTGCAGACTCGGCGGCAAGCCTCGCCATCTCGGTCTCGTCCGGCACAATCGCATAGTCGATACCGATGACGTCGAGAATCGCGGTGTGCTCGTCTGACGCCCGTGACGTGACGACGAACGCTTCGCACCCGAGTTCCCACAGCGTGTCGGCGACAGAAAATCCGGTGACCCCGAGCCCCACAACAAGGACTTTGACGCCCTTCCAATCAGCGTTCCAACTCGTCAGGCCGGAGAGGCGCGACATTACTGGCTCGCCCATTCGAGGTAGAACAACCCGACTCCCAAACCGACTCCTAGGGCCGCGATTAGCCAGAATCTCACGACAACGGTGATCTCGGCCCAGCCCTTCAATTCGAAGTGGTGATGAAGAGGACTCATGAGAAAAATGCGTTTACCCTTGGTCAATTTGAAGTACGCGCGCTGAATAATGACCGAGCCCGCCACGATGACGAATATCGACCCAATGAGAATGATGAGAAGTTCGGTTCGGGTCAAGATTGCCAGCGCAGCGAGCGCGCCGCCGAGACCCAGTGACCCGGTGTCACCCATAAAGATTTGTGCGGGTGTCGTGTTCCACCACAGGAACCCCACGGTGCTAGCGGCGATGGCTGCGGCGATAGCCACCAGGTCCAGCGAGTCGCGGGCCTCGTAGCACTTATACGCAACCTCCGGGTCCAAGGCCGAACTGAAACATGACTGATTGAATTGCCAAAAGCCGATAATGACGTACGAGGTGATGGCCAGAATCGCACTCCCCGAAGCCAACCCGTCCAGACCGTCAGCGACATTGACGCCGTTCGCGGTCGAAATGACGATGAGGTTCGTCCACAGCACGTAAAGGACGACCCCGATGATTCCGCCAACCACGGCGAAGTCAAGCCACGGGATATCTCGCACCGCACTAATCGCCATCGATGCAGGGGTCATGCCGTTCTCATCGGGAAAACTGATGGCGAGGAGTGCAAACACCGTGGCGACGAGTGCCTGACCGAAAACCTTGGCCCAACCCCCAAGACCCAGACTGCGCTGTTTTCGTGACTTGGTGAAATCGTCGATAAATCCGACGATTCCCATTCCAGTCATCATGAGCACGACGAGGAGACCACTCAGCGTTGGCGGGTCCTGCTCGACGAGGTGCCCAAGCGCGTAACCGACAACCGCACCGAGAATGATGACAATTCCACCCATCGTGGGGGTCCCGCGTTTGGTGTGGTGGCTTTGCGGACCGTCATCGCGAATGAATTGCCCCCAGCCGAGACGATCGAACAAGCGAATGAACACGGGAGTCAAAAACAAGGTAAATGCGAGCGCAAAGCTAGCACCAAAGAGCACGGACCTCATGGTCGGTCCTCCCTCAGTCGCTCCACAACGTTTCCCAAATCTGCGTCCACTCCGCCGGTGACCAAAATCGCCACCCGAGGTCCCCGCAGACTCACAACTTCATCGTAGGCGTGCTCGACCCCGAAAACGGGGATTGACTCTCCGCCCCACGAACCTTCTTGCTCGGCGGTCTGATGCATCCTGCGGGCACTCTCACCCACCACAATCAGGTGGTGCACATTGAGTCGCACGGTCATGATCCCGAGGGTGTCCAGTTGTTCGGCCACGTCACCGCCTTCGATCAGACCCGCCACGTGAACCGTGTCATACCCATCGACTCGAAGTTCAGCGAGCTTTCGCTGTGCGGCGCGAACACCCTCAAAGGTGGTCTCGGTGTGGGCGTCGAGTAGGAGCGTTCCATCCGAGAGTTCGGACATAATCACAATGACCAACCCGCTTCGGCCAAGGCGGACCGAGCAAGTTCGCGTGCCGAGTACCGCGTTCGTTCACCGCGGATGTCCCGGTAATCCTGATGGCCTGGGCCCGCCCACAAAATGGAGTCCCCTTCTCGGGCAAGTGAGACCGCGAGCCGAATGGCGTTCTCGGGCGGCGATTCTTCAAAGATCTCGGGGCCATCCGCGACCGATCTCGCCGCATCGAGCAGTTGCGCGCGAATGGCGGCGGGGTCTTCGAATCGAGGGTGATGATCAGTGATGATGAGGATGTCGCACCCCTCGGCCGCCACGCGGGCCATGTCGAATCTCTTCGACGCGTCACGATCGCCGTCCGCGCCAAAAACCATGATGGTCCGACCCGACGTGAACCGTCGAACCGCCGCCAAGGTGTGGTCGAAAGCGTCTGGCGAATGTCCGAAATCGACGTACACGTTGGGGCCGCGGTCGCCCGAGACCTTTTCTGTCCGCCCCGGCAGATACGCCTGAATCCCATTGTCGCGTTCGAGCGCTGCTGCGATCGCGTCTGGCTCGTATCCCCCCTCAATCAGCATGACGAGAGCCAGTCCCGCGTTGGCCGCCATGTGACGTCCGATGACCGGCTCCCGCGTGGAAATGGACACACCGTCTATCGATGTCAGGGTGAACGCCGTGAAGGCTGGGTCGTCCTCCGTCACCTCGACCTGCCAAAAGGCCGACGTGTCGCCCGTTGACGAGATCGTGGTAACCGGAATGTGAGATTCTTCGACGATTCGCTGCCCCCACGCTGTATCGAGGGACACAACCCCCCGACGGGCGATTTCGGGATGAAAGAGAGCGCGCTTTGCACGGAAATAATCGTCCATATCCGAATAGTCGTCGAGGTGATCATGCGAAAGATTGGTGAACCCAACGACATCAAACCTGATTCCGGAAACACGATTGTGAGTCAATGCTTGAGCCGAAACTTCAATGACCACCGCGCGGACGGCGACTTCTTTCATCCGAGCGATAAGGGCGTGCAGTTCGCTGGCCTCCGGCGTCGTCAATCGCGAGACATAGCTTTCACCAGCGATATGGCGTTCCGCCGTCGTCGACAGTCCCGTCGTGATCCCCATTTGACGCAGAATCCCCTCGAGCAGATACGACGTTGAGGTCTTACCGTTAGTGCCCGTAATTCCGAAATACTGCGGAGCATTGTCGTCAGTTCGATAAACCCACCGAGCGATGTCACCGAGAGTCGTGCGCGGTGACTCGACAACAACAATCGGCATCCCGCACTCTGCCGCGATAACGGCACCGTCGTCATCCGTGAGTATCGCAACCGCTCCGTTTGCTCGGGCGTCGGCGGCGAACTCGGCACCGTGGCGGTTTGCGCCGCGGACAGCCACGAACATGTCGCCCGCCGTCACCTCACGGGTCATCACCGTCATCCCTGAAATCTCGACGCCGCGAAGATTACCAATCGACCGGAGCCCGAGCTCAGAGACCAAAATGTCCAGCGAGCGTGGGCTGACGTGCTCTGGTCGAATAACGGGTGGGATGTTTCCGGTCACGCGTCGGTTTCCTTCACCATTCGATCGGCCAGTTCTCTGCTTTCCCACTGGACGGCGGGACGCGATAGTACTTGAGTGCTTGCCCCATGAGTGTAGCGAACGAGGTGGCCGCCGCGAGGGAGGTTCGCTCGAATTCGGGCAAACCAAAGGTGACAACGATGGCAAACTTTGGATTCTCGGCTGGCGCGACTCCGGCCACCGAAATGATGCGGTCGTCGGTGTACTCGCCATTTCTGGCGACTTCAGCAGTTCCGGACTTGATTGCAATGCGATACCCGGGAACGCCGACCAAGGTTTTTAAGAAGCCAATCTTCGCCACCGTTTCCATCATCGAAATTGTTTGGTCCGCGGCTTGCGCCGATACCGCCTGAACCCCCTCGGTTGGCGGCTCGTCGATCACCGTCCCGTCGGCTTGTTCACAACCGGAGATGAGCGTAAGCGGCTTGCGGACTCCGTGATTTCCCAGAGTTTGATAAGCGCTCGCAATCTGGGCACTCGTCGTCGTGATCCCTTGTCCAAAAATTTGGGTGTGCTGGGTGACGCTGTCCACCACGTCGGGAGTCGCGATATATCCCGAATCTTCACCGAGGAAATTGACCGCCGTCTTCTGGCCAATCCCAAAGGAACTGAGAATGTCATATCGTGCCCGTTTGTTCAGATTTTGGGCCATCACGTTCATTCCAATATTCGAGGAGTTGACGAGAATGCCCGTCGTCGTCCAGCGCTCAGTACCGTGTGCGAATGCGTCGACGAAGTATTTTCCGTCCTCAAGGTAGAAACGTCCGGGTACCGTGAATCGGTCCGACGGACTCACGAGGCCCCGATCAATCATGGACGCGATCGTCAACGGTTTCACGACCGATCCAGGTTCGAACGGTGACGAAAAGAGTCGTGCCCCCATGTCATCAACCTTTGATCCGTCAACGTTGTTGGGATCAACGCTTGGCCAATCTGCGGCGGCAAGAATGTGGCCGTCTTCGATTCGAACAATCAGCGCTGTGGCCCACTCTGCCCCGAGTTCTTTTCCACGAGAACTCAAAACTTTTTGAGAGAACCATTGAAGATCGGAATCAATCGTGAGGTGAATTGTCCCGCCGTTGACGGGCGTAATTTGCTCGAGGGTTGAACCTGGGATACGAATTCCATCTCGTCCCTTGGCATACGTCAGCACACCATCAGTTGCCGCCAAACACCCGTTCTGTGAGAGTTCTATGCCCGCGAGGGGTCCATCCGTACCCATGAAACCGACGAGGTTGCCGCCGACCGCGCCACGTGGATAGGTTCGGGTTGGACGAAGATCGTAATAGACCCACGGGACACCGAGGTCTTGAATTTGGCGTAAAACGGCGATTGTCACGCCCTTGACGAGATACGTGAAGTCCGCAGCTGGATCCTTCGTAATCGCGGCGCGCAATGCCGCAACCCGAGCATCGGTAATCTCGGCGATTTCCGTGAGGGCCTGCTCGACGGTGACGGTGACATCGTCTCGAACGAAATCGCCAGCGTATCGAGGGGACGCGGTGATGTCATATCGGTCGACGGTTGATGCGAGAACGATGCCGTTCGCATCAACCACATCGCCCCGAATTCCGTAGAGAACGCGTGAGATGGTGCGGTGGGTCCCTGCTTCACCGTTGAGCTTCTCCGCATCAACGACCTGAATGACTATTAAGCGTCCAACAAAGAACGCTGCCACCACGAAAACCGAGCCAAGCAGTAAGCCGACCCTTCGCGAAAAATCTGAGGAACGATGCATTCCGTCCGTTCCTCCTCGGCCAACTTTAGTGAGTATTCGGCGCCGGTATACCTGACGTCGATGTGACGATATTGGTCGTCTTCACCGAGTCTGCCCCAACGGATAGGCGGTCTACTGATGCCACGCCACGCGCGGTGGACGTCGGGATAAGTGCGGACTCGAGCCAGTTGGCGATGTTTGTTTGGTCGATCGAACCACGTGCGCCAACGTATGGATTCCCCCAAACTTTGCCGTCACTGATTCGGAGGAAGGCGGGGCGAGAGTTCGAGATCATGCCAAGATCGTGGGCTACGGTCGATAGGTGCTGGGGAGAATTGAGAACGTTGAGTTGTTCTCCGATTAGTTGCGCGTCACGTCCCAAATTTTGGCTTTCTTGTGCTTTGGCGGCGATGGCATATGCGTTTGAATCGATTGTGACCGAAAGGACCAGCCGCCCGACTATCAGTAGCACGATGGCGACAACAATGATGGTGACGTTACGACCAGAAAAGATTGCGCGTATCTTTGCGGCTGTCGTCAGCGTGGGCAGGGCACGAACTGGCGAAACGGGCCGAAGACGGGGTGCGGCGTGAGGCATCGCCGGTGCCATTGGACGCCTCGCCCCGTATGGCGCTGAATAGACGGGATGGGTCATCGTGCTCATGCGACCGTGTCCAATCGCTCGATTGCACGGAACTTGACCGATGCAGCGCGGGAGTTTCGGGCAATCTCGTCAGCGCTGGCGGTGTGGGCTCCGGAGAACACCAATCGATATCCGGCGCGAAGCGCGACCGGAACGACGGGAAGAGAGTGCGGTGCGGTGGATGTGCTGGCCGCGGCGAAGGCGACTTTCACGATGCGGTCCTCGAGAGAGTGGTAGGACAGCACGAGTAGGCGTCCCCCCACGGCGAGAGCAGACAGTGCGTTGTCGATTGCCCGACGAAGAATGGGGAGTTCCGCGTTCACTTCGATCCGCAGCGCTTGGAACACGCGTTTTGCTGGGTGACCGGAGTTCTTGAGCGCATAGGGCGTGGCATCGTTCAAAATCCGAACCAGGTGTTCGCTGCGAACAATCGGTTGTTCGCGCCGTTCGGCACCGATCGCACGGGCATAGCGTGGGGCCAACTTTTCTTCTCCGTAATCTCGGAAGATTCGAATGAGGTCACCCTCGTCGTATTCGCGAAGGATGTCGGCTGCGGTCTGTCCCGTTGTCTGGTCCATTCGCATGTCGAGTGGCGCATCGATTGCGTAGGCAAAACCACGTTCTGACTCGTCAATCTGCATCGACGAAATCCCAAGGTCGAGCAGAATGCCGTTTGCTGCTGTGCGATGCGCTGTTGCAAGTGCATCGGCGATGTGGTCGTAGGTGGTGTGAACGCCGATGAATCGTGGCCCGAAAGGGGAAAGTCGTTGGCTCGCGAGTCGGAGGGCAACGGTGTCTCGATCAATGCCGACCACAGTCGTCTCGGAGAACCGGGTGAGAATGGCGTCGCTGTGCCCACCGAGTCCAAGCGTTCCGTCGACGACAACAGGATTGGACCCGGTGAGTGCCGGCGCAAGAGCATCGAGACATTCGTCGAGCAAGACGGGGGTGTGTGTCGGAGTGGCCATAATATTTCCGGTGGTCGCGGTGATCCGATTCCCCTCCGCTGCCTGCCGTGGGGGAAGTACTTCAGGGGCGGCGGGGAGTCGCATCATCGCGGCTAAAAGAGTCCCGGAATCACCTCCTCCTCGGTGTCGCTGTATGCCTGTTCCTTCTCGGCGTAATACGTGGCCCATGCGTCGGCGGCCCAGATCTCG
This sequence comes from Gulosibacter massiliensis, assembly GCA_943325745.2. Classification (GTDB taxonomy): domain Bacteria; phylum Actinomycetota; class Actinomycetes; order Actinomycetales; family Microbacteriaceae; genus MWH-TA3. The sequence goes on along the minus strand of CALPQP020000026.1, from coordinate 2,088 downwards.
GCGCGACTACCCACGCCAATCACGACCAGGTCGCGGCCAAGTCCGGCATATTCGCGAAGTTGTCCGGGAATCATGACGCGGTTTTGTTTGTCAGGGGTCTCGTCACTTCCGCCCGAGAGCAGCAAACGTGAATAGTCGCGAGCGACTTTGCTGGAGATGGGCGCCGAGGACGCGGATTCGAGAAGTCCCTGGAACGTCGCGCGCGGGAAGACGTAGATGCAGCGCTCTTGACCACGGGTGAGAACAATGCCGCCAGCGAGTTCGTCGCGAAATTTGGCAGGCAGGATGACGCGGCCCTTGTCGTCAAGTTTCGGTTCGTACGTTCCGAGCAACATCGCTGCCTCCTTCAATATCTCCAATTTACTCCACTTTACCCCACTCTGCTCCACTTTGAGTCAAAAATTGCACATTTCGTGTCGCGCATTCGTTTTTCGGGCGCAACAAAAAACCCGACCGAAGCCGGGTTTGTTGAACGGGCTAGTTCTTAGATTTCGCCGTCGAGGCGGCGTTCCCAGCGATCAGCAAGTTTGGACTCTGACCGAGGCTTCGCCGGCGGTCGAACCTCGCCACGGCGATTCACGGTCAACATCGCACCAACCATCATCACGCCAAAACCTGCGACACCAACCAACGGAATTTGCAGGACCACGCCAGCGAGCAATACGCCGACGCCAGCGACAAGGACAAGGACGCCGATTGTGACCAGCGTGGGGTTCGAACGGCGGGGTGAAGGGTTAACGACATCGGCATTCGCGCCAGAGAGCTGGCGTTCCATCTCTTCAAGTACTCGGCGTTCTTCATCCGAAAAGGCCATCTTCACTCCTTCACTTAGTTACAGTGTAAAGCCTGCTTCGCTAGTGTGGAACCGTGAGTTCCCCAAAATCTTTCATCGACCGCGTTGCCGAAAATCTGCGAGACGTCGTCGCACGATCGCATCGTGAAATTCCCGAGATAGCAACCGACGCCGACGCCCTCACCTCGGTATCCGAATCGTTCCTTCACGGCGGGAAGCGCTTTCGCGCGCGGCTTGCCTATTGGGGCTGGCGTGCCGCGGTGACCTTCGGAGATGTCGCCGTCGACCCTGATGATCACGCCGAACAGCATCGTGTCGTCGATCTTGCAACAGGACTTGAACTTTTTCATGCCGCCGCTCTCGTCCACGATGACATTATTGACAACAGCGATACGAGGCGCGGCGTGACGACCGCGCACCGCCAATTCGAACGTCATCACATCGACGGTCGATTCGCAGGTTCGGCGACAACCTACGGCGCTTCCAGCGCTATATTGCTCGGCGATCTTTTGTTGTCCTGGGCGGATGACCAATTCCTCGGGGCCACGATCGGCCTCGATCCCACCATCGGCCAGGCCTACCGCGACGAACTTCGAACGATGCGTTCCGAAGTGACGGCCGGCCAGTTTCTCGACAACCACGATACGGTCGCGTGGCGGACTATCGCCCACGAGGAATCGGTCGATCGCGCACAGCGCGTGGTGATATACAAATCGGCCAAGTACAGCGTCGAAGCGCCTCTCATTCTCGGTGCAATCCTCGGCGGTGCTGCGCCAGACCTGATATCAGCGTTGAGAGGATTCGCCCTTCCGCTCGGCTTCGCGTTCCAACTACGTGACGACATGCTCGGCGTTTTCGGCGACGAAGCAACCACCGGAAAACCGGCAGGTGACGACCTTCGCGAAGGCAAACGAACGGTCATGCTCGCTATCGCGCGGCAAAATGCGGATGGCGCGACGCTCACTCTCCTCGATGAATTGGTTGGTGACCCGCGCCTCGAGCCGGCACAGATCGAGATGTTGAGGTCAACGCTTCACGCGACGGGGGCCGTCGCCCAAACGGAAGACCTCATCACACGTTCACGAGAGCGATCCCTCCGCGCCCTCGCCGAAATGGGTGTCGATGCATCGGTTGCCAAAGAACTCGGGTCTCTCGTCGAGGCCATCACCGTCCGGAGCGTCTGACACGACACACCTCTTGCGCCTCACTCGATTTGGACCTCACTCCCCCGACAATTAACGAGAGAGGGGGACTCAAGTGGGTGATAACACTCCGTCAAACTCGACTTCTCCAAT
>CALPQP020000025.1 GCA_943325745.2 Gulosibacter massiliensis | reverse complement strand
GGTTCGGACCGTGCGATGCAAGCGGACGACCTTGCTGACATCGTCGCGGCACTGGTCGGTGCGGATCGTGTCAGTGCGGAACCGACACTCTCTGCGGCGATCGATACGGCAAAGTCGATGTGTGGCCCGTCAGATGCGATTATGGTCACGGGAAGTATCACTCTTGTGGGGGACACCATCACCCTCGCCCGAACGGAGAACTGGACATGAGCGAACGCCGTCAACGCAGCGCAACCGAATCGCTGCTGAGCGTCGCATTTGGAGTCGAGATGGCCACCATCCTGTTCGGCGCTATCGCGATGGCCGGACTTCACAAGCAACAGTGGCTCGAGGTTCTCGTTAGCGCCATCGTGCTCGTCGCAATGCTTGCGCTTGCCCAAGCAACACTTCGCCGTGGACTCCACCCGATCGTGTACGCATCACAAGCGCTTCTAGCTCTGCCCGTGGTTACCGAACCGATGTGGGGCCTAGCCTGGCTCGTCTGCATCATCTTTTTCACCTATTGCCTCGTCAAGGGACAACAACTTGACCGTCGAAAGGAACAGCAATGACCGAACTTCAGGACACGCTCGTCCTCATCAAACCGGACGGAACCGAACGCAACCTCGTTGGCGAAATCCTTCGCCGCATCGAGGCGAAAGGTTACGAGATCGTCGATCTGCGCATGCTGAACCCCGATCGTGCTTTGTTGACGGCGCACTACCAAGAACACGAAGGCAAGCCGTTTTTTGAGCCCCTCCTCGAGTTCATGTCGAGCGGTCCCGTCGTCGCGGCAAAAATTCGCGGACATCGCGTCGTCGAGGGTTTCCGTGCACTGGCCGGCACCACCGACCCGACCCTCGCCGCCCCGGGCTCGATTCGTGGCGACCTCGCCCGCGACTGGGGACTCAAGGTTCAGAAGAACCTCGTGCACGGCAGTGACTCACCAGAGTCGGCCACCCGCGAACTCGCGCTCTGGTTCTAGTAACCGCTGAGGAGCATCGGAACGAGCAACGGAAACTGCGCGATGATCGCGAGACCGATTCCCGCAATGTTCACGACGGGCAACAACCATGCGAAGGGCAAAATCGCCGCGCCAATTCGTGAGAGCTTCTCGCTGTCAAACAGAAGTTTCTCGCGCAGGAGCCATGGCAGCACGATCCACAACATGATCGATTGAGTCGTCCAGGTCACCATGCAGTAGAGGCAGAGGAAGCCGATGTCATAGACGGCGGCGAAGAACAGCCACATCAAGAAGAACCACGCGACGAACATTCCGACGGTGAATGCGCGCCAATACCAGCGCGCGTATGTCGCACCGGCGAGCATGCCAGCACCGGTTGCCGAAACGACGCCCCAACCGATCAGCCCCCAAAAGTAATTCGGGACCCCGAAGAACGCGCGCGCCTCGTCGGATTGCATGACGTTTCCGCAGCTAAAGAAAGGGTTGATGTTGCACGACGGTTGCGTACCGTCCTTGAGAAGGTAGTACCCCTCGGTCGACAGAGTCAGTGCGGCCCACAACGAAATCAACCCGAATACGAGGATGAAGGCGCCGAACGCGTATCGGCCGCGGAAGGTGGGGTTCACGTTTCTATTATCGTCTTTACAATGCGATGACGAGTGCACAACCGAGCGACACCGCGACCACAGGGGCCCACAGATTACGCTCCTTGTGGCTTCGCGAAATCAAATTCATGACGAGCCCCAGCGAGAAAAACACAACGAAGACCCAATCGAGAACTGGCGCGACGTCAATCCCGAACGGCGAAACCCAGAACTCAGCGACGGCACCGTAATGGGTGATTTGTACCGCGTAAACGAGCAGACTGACAACACTCGAAATACGGAGGTTGACGGGCAGTGCACCTTTGTTTTGGCCGCCGAACGCCCACTCGCCCCACGGCGCTCCCGCGGCGAGGGCGATTTGAAACACCGCAACGATTGTCGCAACCACGACCAGTGCCGACGCGGCAAGGGATACGTCATTCACCATCTGAGTATAAAGTCCGATAAGATGAGGGAGCGCGTTAGTCGCGCAGGACTTTTCCGGACATGCCGGGCTAGAAATCGAAAGATTTGAGCGGATAGTCAGTTCCGCGCGTAGTGACAGAACGCGGATTGCGTCACTCGATGCGATCACACAACAGATTTGAAGCACTGCTTCACAGAATGAGATTTCGAAAGAAATCACCGAGAGGTGCACCAGAAAATGGTGGAAAACACAGATTTTGATCCGAACGAGTACGTCTCGTCTCCGTTCACCGCCCCCGAAACTCGCGCGACTCCGGTCGCGGAAACGCCGGCAGTCGATGCTGAGGTCGAGGTTGCTGTCGCCTCGGGCGAGATGCCCACCGCAGAGTCCGACACTCCGACCGAGGCGAAACCTGCCTTCGAACCGATTGTCCTCGAGAACCCGATGCAACTCGTGTTCCGTCCGCCAGCACCCCAGTACATCCCAATTCGATCAGGTCGTCCAATGGACGACGAAGGCCCGTCGGTTCGTCGACGTACGCGCGGGAACCGCGTGGAACGGTCGGAGCGCGTCGAACGCGTCTACATCGAACCGGAACAGATCACCGAGCCGCAACGAATCCGCGGTTCGACGCGGATCGAAGCCAAGCGTCAGCGCCGCCGCGATTCGCGTGACGTTGGGCGTCGTCGTCCGGTTGTCACGGAAACAGAATTCCTGGCTCGACGCGAAAGTGTCGACCGCAAGATGGTCGTTCGCAGCAAGGATGGCCGCATCCAGATCGGTGTTCTCGAGGACAACGTCCTGGTCGAGCACTACGTTGCGCGTTCGACCGAGTCGAGCATCATCGGAAACGTCTACATCGGCAAGGTTCAGAACGTCTTGCCCTCGATGGAGGCCGCCTTCGTTGACATCGGCCGCGGCCGCAACGCGGTGCTGTACTCGGGCGAAGTCGACTGGGACGCCGCAGCGACCGAAGAAAACGCCAACCAGCCGCGACGCATCGAGATGGCGTTGAAATCGGGCGACCCGATCCTCGTGCAGGTCACGAAAGACCCGGTCGGGCACAAGGGTGCGCGACTGACCAGCCAGGTCAGCCTGCCCGGACGATATGTCGTCTACGTTCCGAGCGGTTCGATCAATGGCATTTCACGCAAGCTGCCGGATTCCGAGCGCACTCGCCTAAAGAAGATTCTTGCCGGGGTCCTTCCGGAAAATGCTGGCGTCATCGTGCGCACGGCCGCCGAAGGGGCAACCGAGGAGCAGTTGACCCTCGATGTCCAGCGACTCACCGCTCAGTGGGATGCGATTCAGAAAAAGGCAGAGAAGGGCAACGGCCCGGTATTGCTTCACTCGGAACCCGACCTTCTCGTCAAAATCATCCGCGACGTGTTCAACGAAGATTTCCAGAACATCGTCATTCACGGCGACGAGGCAAAAGCCGTCATCTCGGATTATCTCGCGCAGGTTGCACCAGACTTGATCGAACGAATCGTCGACCACAACGATGGCACCGACCCGTTCGACACATATCGCATCAACGAGCAAATCGTCAAAGCGCTTGACCGCAAGGTGTGGTTGCCGTCGGGTGGTTCGCTTGTCATCGACCGCACCGAGGCGATGACGGTAATCGATGTCAACACTGGCAAGTTCATCGGTTCCGGGGGAAACCTCGAAGAAACCGTCACGAAAAACAATCTCGAATCGGCCGAGGAAATCGTTCGCCAACTCCGATTGCGAGACATCGGCGGCATCGTGGTCATCGACTTCATCGACATGGTGCTCGAAAGCAATCGTGATTTGGTTCAACTACGTCTCATCGAATGCCTGTCCCGAGACCGCACAAAACATCAGGTTGCCGAGATTACGAGCCTCGGTCTTGTCCAAATGACCCGAAAGAAGTTGGGACTTGGGCTCCTCGAGACATTCGGCGAACCATGTGAGGTCTGTGCGGGGCGTGGATTGATCATCCACCACGAACCCGTTGGAAAGGCTCGTGTCGAAGGTTCGCCCGAGCCGGGTGCGTCGCGCCGCGGTCGCGGAAAACAAGGCACTCAGCCCAAGCAACAGCAGGGGCAGACGGGTACCCACGAAATCACCGATGGAGCTCGTAGCGCGCTCGCCGCGATTGCCACGGCAACCGTAAACCACGACAGCGCCGACGGTGCGTCCGTGGTGGGAAGAGGCAAGCGGATTTCGAATCTCGATTCGCTTCTCGATGCGCTTCCGGAGGCACCAGAACCCGGTGCGCGAACTGCTCGACGCCCGCGTCGTGCGACGAAGAAAGCTACCTCGGACACCTCTACCGACGAAACGACCTCGACCAACTAACTGGATTTGCCTGACTGACACGATTGGGCTATTCTTGAACCTTGGTGCGCAATGCCAACATTCAGGTCCGCACCGAGTTTTCGAAAGGACATCACCGTGGTTTACGCGATTGTGCGCGCCGGAGGGCGACAGGAAAAGGTCGAGGTTGGGACCATCCTCACTGTCGACCGCATCAAGGCCGACGACAAGGGGTCGATTTCACTCGCTCCGGTCCTGCTCGTGGACGGTGACAAGATCGAATCGAACGCCGCGGCCCTCGCAAAGGTGACCGTCACCGCACAGGTTCTCGAAGATCTTCGAGGTCCCAAAATCGTCATTCACAAGTTCAAGAACAAAACCGGGTACCACAAGCGTCAGGGCTTTCGCGCTGACCTCACCCGCGTGAAAATTACGAGCATCAAGTAGTCGAGGGAGAAAAGCGACATGGCACATAAAAAGGGAGCGTCGTCCACTCGTAACGGACGTGACTCGAACCCCCAATACCTTGGCGTCAAGCGCTACGGTGGCCAGGTCGTCAAGGCCGGCGAAATCATCGTCCGCCAGCGTGGAACCCACTTTCACCCCGGCGCCGGCGTTGGTCGTGGTGGCGATGACACGCTCTTCGCTCTCGTATCTGGTTCGGTGCAGTTCGGTGCAAAGGGTGGCCGCAAGGTTATCAACATCGTTCAGAGCGCATAAGTTTTTCACTCGGCGGGGCGGGCTTCGGCCCGCCTTGTCCTATTTCTCAAGGAGAAGGAGGTGACACATGGTCTCGTTCATCGATGAGGTAACCGTGCACCTCAAAGCCGGACACGGCGGTAACGGCTGTGTGTCGGTCAAGCGCGAAAAATTCAAGCCCCTCGCCGGTCCCGACGGCGGCAACGGCGGCAACGGCGGTGACATTGTTCTCGTGTCAGACCCCCAGGTCACGACTCTTCTCGACTTCCACTATCGCCCACATCGTTCGAGTGAAAACGGCGGGTTCGGAATGGGTGATCACCGAAGCGGGCACAAGGGCGAATCGTTGACTCTCCCCGTCCCCGTCGGAACGGTGATCAAGGACGTCGATGGTGAGGTTCTCATTGACCTCGACAAGCCGGACATGGAATACGTGGTCGCCCCCGGCGGTCAAGGCGGGCTCGGCAATTCGGCCCTCGCTTCGCTCAAACGCAAGGCTCCCGGGTTCGCACTCCTCGGCACGCTCGGGTGGGACGGCGACATCGTTCTCGAACTCAAGACCGTCGCCGACGTCGCCCTCGTTGGATACCCGTCCGCGGGAAAATCGTCTCTCATCGCCTCGGTTTCGGCGGCGAAGCCGAAAATCGCGGATTACCCGTTCACAACGCTGCACCCCAACCTCGGGGTTGTTGACGTCGAACAGTATCGCTACACGATCGCCGACGTCCCCGGACTCATCGCGGGCGCCTCCGAGGGCAAGGGTCTCGGGCTTGACTTCCTTCGACACGTCGAACGATGCCGCGTCCTCATTCACGTGATTGACTGCGCAACCCTCGAACCGTCCCGCGATCCGATGAGTGACTTCGACATCATTCGCGCGGAACTCGCGGCGTACCCGGTTCCCGACGGTTCGATTCCGCTCATCGAGCGCCCTCAACTCATCGTCCTCAACAAGATTGACGTTCCCGAAGCGGCTGACCTTGCCGAACTAGTCCGCGCCGATTTCGAGGCGCTCGGGTATGAGGTCTTTGCGGTGTCGGCGGCAACGCGAGCTGGGCTTCGCGACCTCACGCTTCGAATCGGCCAGATAGTCGGAGCCGATCGCGCCGAGCGACTCGCTGCCGAAGAATCGCGCCAGCGGATCGTCATTCGCCCGCGCGCCGTTGACGAGAAGCAGTTGAGCGTGCTGGTCGAGCACCGAGGCGATGACGTAACGTATCGAATTCGCGGCCCCAAGCCAGAGCGCTGGGTTCAGCAGACCGACTTCAATAACGAGGAAGCCATCGGGTATCTCAGCGACCGTCTTGCCAAGATCGACCTGGACGACCACCTTTACAAGGCCGGCGCGGTTCCAGGGGCTACCGTCTACATCGGTGACGGTGACCGTTTTGTGTTTGATTGGGAACCGACCATGACGAGTGCCGCCGAGATGATGGTCAGTCCACGTGGAACCGATGCCCGACTGCACGAGAGCGATCGGGCAACGACGTCGGATCGCCGCAAGTCATACAAGGAACGCATGGACGCGAAAGCGGCCGCCCGTGCAGAGTTGGAGCGCGAACGCGAAGCGGGAATTTGGTCGCACGAGGGTGATGGTGGAAAAGCGGAGTGAGGTGACCGCGGCGACGCGAATAGTCGTCAAGGTCGGGTCGTCGTCAATCAGCGGCGAGAACGTTCATCAGTTGGCGACAATCGTCGAGGCTCTCGCCGGCGCACACGCGCGCAAAGTAGACGTCGTGCTCGTGTCGAGCGGGGCAATCGCCACGGCGCTTCCTCATTTCGGACTAACCGCCCGTCCTGCGAACGACCTCGTCACGGAACAGGCCGCTGCGGCGGTCGGACAGACGATGCTCATGGTTCGCTACCAGGACAGTCTCAACCGTTTCGGAATCGTCGCGGCACAAGTGTTGCTGACCTCCGGCGACCTCGAATCCGATGCGACCCGCGAGAACGCAAAGGCCGCACTCGAGAAACTCCTGGAACTCACGTTCCTCCCCATCGTCAACGAAAACGACACCGTCGCGACCCACGAAATCCGGTTTGGCGACAATGACCGACTGGCCGCGTTGGTCGCGGAGCTTGTCGGTGCCGACCTGCTGGTGTTGCTCAGCGACGTCGATGCGCTGTACTCTCGCCCGCCAGGGGAACCCGGCGCGGAAAAGATTGAGTTCGTGACCCGCGGAGACGACCTGTCCGGGATTGAAATCGGTTCGATCGATTCTTCCGGTGTCGGCACGGGCGGCGCCGAAACAAAAATCGCGGCGGCCCTGCACGCAACCCGTGCCGGTGTCCCGGTCATCCTCACCTCCGCGGCGAACATCGGACCGGCTTTATCCGGCGATTCGGTCGGAACGTGGTTTGAGGCTTCGCCCCGCTAGCTCGCGCAACCTAAACTGGCAACCATGACCGACGCCTTCCAGCAGATTCTCGACGACGCCCGTGCCGCGTCACTTGTTCTTGCCCAAACGCCGACGACGGTCAAGAATCAGGCACTCGCGGCCATTGCGGATGCGCTGTTGACGAATTCGGATCGCATCGTGACCGCGAACGCCCAAGATCTCGATCTCTCTCGAGGCGATGGCATGGCAGAGGGTCTACTCGACCGACTCCAGCTCACGGCCGAACGCGTCGAGGGTCTCGTGCGTGCGGTGCGTGACATCGCGGCTCTGCCCGACCCCATCGGTGAAGTTCTTGGCGGAAGCACGCTTCCGAACGGACTACACCTGACGCAGGTTCGTGTGCCGTTCGGTGTGGTCGGTTCGATATATGAAGCGCGCCCGAATGTGACGGTCGATCTCGCGGCAATTTTGCTCAAGAGCGGGAACGTCGCCATCCTGCGAGGCGGAAGTGCAGCGGAAAACACGAACACGGTCCTCGTCGACGTGATTGGCTCTGCTCTCGAGAACTGTGGCTTGCCTCGAGCGGCGGTTCAGACAATCGACGCGTTCGGACGCGAAGGCGCAAACCGGCTCATGAACGCACGCGGTTTGGTTGACGTTCTCGTTCCGCGCGGAAGTGCGTCGCTCATCAGCGCGGTGGTCAATGATTCGAGCGTTCCCGTCATCGAAACCGGTGCTGGCGTCGTCCACATTTTTCTCGATGCCAGCGCGGAACTCGAGATGGCGAGCGACATCGTTCACAACGCTAAAACGCAGCGCGTCGGCGTGTGCAACGCGCTCGAAACGTTGCTCGTCCATCGTGACGCGGCGTCGCGGCTTATTCCCTCCATCCTCAAGAAACTAGTCGAATCGGGTGTCACAATTCATGCCGATGACGCGACACGAGCGATTTTTCCGCACGCCGAACCCGCGACGGCGGAGGACTGGGGCCACGAATATCTCTCGCTCGACCTCGCGGTGAAGATTGTCGACTCTCTCCAGGATGCAATCGACCACATCGGTGTGCACTCGACCCATCACACCGACGCCATCATCACCAACGACATGGCGAATGCCGAAAGATTCGTGGCTGAGGTGGACTCCGCTGTGGTGATGGTGAACGCGTCGACCCGGTTTACGGACGGCGGCGAGTTCGGCTTCGGTGCCGAAGTAGGAATCTCGACCCAGAAGCTACACGCGCGCGGGCCGATGGGACTGCGCGAATTGACGAGCACGAAGTGGATTGTGCGCGGAAATGGGCAGTGGCGCGAGTAATCTTGTCGTAACAGCCTTTTGAGGGAGAACATTGTGAATACTGTCATCCGTGCCACGGAGGAACTCGCGCCGCTGATTTTCCCTGCGATAGTGTGGGCTGGCATCTTTGCTGCCGGGTTCATCGTTCTCGCTGTTGTTGTCCTCGCGAACCGTGACGTCGCGCACCGCAACCCGCGTCGCGGCTCGAGCGAATCCGCGCACCACTAGGCCAGCCATGACGGTCGAACGCACCCGCCGACGAATCGGTGTCATGGGTGGGACGTTCGACCCCATTCACCACGGACACCTCGTTGCCGCGAGTGAGGTTGCCACTCATTTTGAATTGGACGAAGTTGTCTTCGTTCCCACCGGCCAACAGTCGCATAAGAAAGACGTGACGGTGGGGGAGCACCGCTACCTTATGGCCGTAATCGCGACGGCGGCGAACCCCCGATTCACGGTGTCGAGAGTCGACATCGACCGTGATGGGCCAACATACACAATTGACACTTTGCGCGACCTGCGGCACCACTATCCCGATTCCGACCTGTACTTCATCTCGGGGGCCGACGCGATTGAACAGATCCTCGACTGGAAAGACATCGACGGCGCATGGGGTTTCGCCCACTTCGTCGCTGTAACTCGGCCCGGGCACACCCTGTCGGTTTCGGGTCTTCCCGCCGACAAAGTGAGCCAACTCGAGATTCCCGCGCTCGCGATCTCGTCGACCGATTGTCGCTCACGAGTCCGCGCGGGCGCGCCCGTGTGGTACCTCGTGCCCGACGGCGTCGTTCAGTACATTGCAAAACATGCGTTGTATCGTGGTCAGAGATGACTGACAACTCTGCCGCATTACCGAGCCGACGCGCACAGCGCGCGGCTCGAGAAGCGGGCGAACGGTTGCCACGAGAGTCGGTTGGTGTTGCTCAGTCGGACGTTGATGTCCAACCTGCAGAAGAATTGCCATCGCGTCGGTCACGTCGACTCCCGTCGAGTGAACCCCCGTCGAGTGAACCCCCGTCGAGTGAACCCCCGTCGAGTGAACTCCCGTCACGTCGACTTCAGTCACGTC
>CALPQP020000024.1 GCA_943325745.2 Gulosibacter massiliensis | reverse complement strand
TTCGTGAGTTGACCCACTTCGGGACCGTCATGATCGGGAGGCGCTCGGTGAGATAGCGCAGCATCTCGAACGACGCAGAACCCGAACCAATGACGACTCCCGCTCGTAACTCGATGGTGGGGACGCCGCTGTTCTGCAAGATGTCCCCGGTGTCGGCCCGGGACTGAAGGTGCGGAGACAACGTCGAATCGGCGTCGGCCATTCCGCCGAGGTACACGATTCGCGAGACACCTGCGGCGAGACATTCTTCGCTGAACAGGGTTGCGACGAGACGTTCTTCCTCCTCGAAGTTCTGGGGGGACATGAGGGCGTGCAGCAGGTAATACGCGACGTCAACCTCCGCGACCGCCCGCGTCAGGTCGTCACGGTTGGTGGCGTCACCGTCGACGACCTCGACCTTGTCAATCCAGGGGTGAAAGCGCAAGCGCTCGGCGTGGCGGGCCATGACACGGACGCGATAGCCGTGAGCGAGTAGTTCGCGAACCAGGCGGCCACCGACGTAACCCGTTGCCCCGGTGACGAGACACAACGCGGGCAATCCGCCGTCTCCACGGCGCAGAGGAAGATCGGAAGTGATTTCACTGGGCACAATTCGATAGTAGAGCGTGCGGTATCGTCACAAGGTGCCTACGTTGAATATTTCCTCGGAAGTCGCCCGCGCGCTTGCGGACAACACGCCCGTCGTCGCCCTCGAATCGACAATTATTTCGCACGGACTGCCTCGCCCGCGTAACCGTGAAGCCGCCCTCGAGTTCGAACAAATTTTGCGGGACAAGGGAGTCGTCCCGGCGACAATCGCGGTCATCGACGGCGTTCCGACCGTCGGCCTCGACGCCGAGGGACTCGCCACCATCGCCGATAAGGACATCGCCAAGGCGAGTGTTCGAGATCTGCCGATCTTGATGGCTAAGGGAGAAAGCGGCGCAACGACGGTTGCCGCGACCGCTCATATCGCCGCTCAAGCCGGTATTCGCATTTTTGCGACCGGCGGACTCGGTGGCGTTCACCGTGGGGCAAACGAGACGTTCGACGAATCCGCCGACCTGTCCACCCTTGCCGTGACCAACATTTCGGTCGTGTCGGCGGGGGTGAAGTCCGTTCTCGACATCGCCGCGACACTCGAACGGCTCGAAACGCTCTCGGTTCCCGTCATTGGGTACGCAACGACGGCGTTCCCCGCTTTTTGGTTGACGGACAGCGGATTCACGCTCGACTGGTCGGCCGCGGACGCAACCGAGGTCGCCGCCATCATGAAGAGGCACGATGACACGGGACACGGTCAGGGCATCGTCGTCGCGAACCCGATACCCCGCGAACAGCAGTGGGACCCGTCAGAACACGACCGCGTGTTGTCGGAAGCATTCCTGGCAGCGGAACAGGCCGGAGTGCGCGGTAAAGCGGTCACGCCGTTCCTTCTCGGGTACATCGTCGAGGCGTCGGGTGGACGAAGCCTCGAGGTCAACCTCGATTTGGCGCGAAACAATATCCGAGTCGCGGGTGACATCGCGACCGCGTGGTGTCGACTCAGCGCATGACGGCAAAGGGAACGATCGTCGTCGTCGGTGACGTCATCGACGACATCATCGTTCGTCCGCGGGGTGCGATTCGCACCGACACCGACACCCCTGCACTGATCGAGCGGCACCCTGGGGGTTCGTCGGCCAACACCGCGGCCTGGCTCGGGCACATCGGTGCGAACGTCCACTTCTTTGGGCAGGTCGGTGAGGCCGACAACGCGCGGCACACGCGGGAGCTCGAGCGGTTCGGGGTAAAGGCTCACCTGCAGAGCGACACAGAACGTTCGACGGGGACGATCGTCATCATCGTCGAGGGCGAGAAGCGAACGATGTTGACGGACCGAGGCGCAAACGTCATCTTTGACCTCGACTCGGTCCCGCAGGACCTCATCGCCATTGCCGAATATCTGCACTTCACGGGCCATACGATCATCGATGAGCCGAAGCGCGAGTCCGTCGTGCGACTCATCGAGCGAGCGTCTGCACACGACGTGACCGTCAGTATCGATCCGGCCTCGGCCGGCTTCATCACCGATTTCGGGGTGGACGAATTCCTTCGACTGTGTGCTGGCGCACACATCCTGCGGCCTAACGAGGACGAGGCCCGCGTTCTGTCGGGGCTCGACGACGTCGAAGCGGCAACCATCAAATTGACCGAACTCTTCCCGCTCGTCGTCACGACGTGTGGTCGCGACGGCGTGATTGTTGGGCAACGCGCTGAGGCGCTCGTTCACGTTCCCGTCGAACCCGTGGACGTCGCCGACCCAACCGGCGCGGGAGATTCGTTTAACGCCGGATTGTTGGCGGGACTGGCACAAGGTCTGACCCCGGCGGAAGCGGCACGTGCGGCCGTGATTGTCGCCGCCGAGGCGGTTACTGCGGTGGGCGCTCGCCCCGCATAGTCGAATAGTCGGCGAGTGCGCGGGCGCGAGTCTCGGAAAGGCTCACGATCGGCTCGGGGTACAGCGGGGTGTTGTACTCGTCAATCCAGCGCGCGCGATACACGCTGTCCGGGTCAAACTTCGCGGCCTGAAGTTCGGGGTTGAACACTCGGAAGTACGGGGCCGCGTCGTAACCGCTGCCCGCGACCCACTGCCACGACGCTGGGTTGCTCGCTTCGTCTGCGTCGACGAGCGTATTCCAGAACCACGCCTCACCGATTCGCCAATCGATCCCGAGGTTCTTGATGAGGAAACTCGCGGCGACCATCCGCACGCGGTTGTGCATCGTGCCGATCTTCCACAGTTCACGCATTCCCGCGTCGACGAGTTCCACGCCCGTCGTTCCCTTCTTCCACGCCGAGAGGTGCTCCGGATTCGGTTTCTCCCATGGGAACTCGTCAAATTCAGCGCGAAGATTCCGGCGGTGAATGTCGGTGTTGTGAAAGAGCTGATGGTACGAAAACTCTCGCCACCCGATTTCGCTGAGGAATCGGCTCGCGTTCGCCCGGGTTTCGGGAGTGACCACCGATTCGACTGCGTGCCACACCTGGTATGGACTGATTTCGCCGAACCGCAGATGCGGACTCAGCCCGCTGGTCGATTCGATGCCGGGCTCGTCTCGGCGGTGATACAGCGCAAGTCCGTTGGCGAGGAATCGCTCTAGACGCTCCCGCGCACCCGTTTCACCCGGGGTCCACTGCTGCGGGAATTCGCTGCCCCACGGCCGGCCGGGAAGCAAATTCCAGGAATCGAGTAGGTCGGACGAAGCCTCTACTCCCGCAATCGACGCTGGCGCGACCAACGGCAGCCGAGGCGCTGGTCCGGCCAGAATCGACTTCCAGAACGGAGTGAATACCTTGAACGGCGTTCCGGCGCCGGTCGTGACCGACCACGGGTCGTGCAACAACGAGCCGGTGTAACTGTGCGCATCGGGAAGCGAGACCTTTAGTTCGGTGTCGATCGCGCGGGCCGACCCGTAACGGCGGTTCCAGTGGACGCTCGTTGCACCGACCTCGGCCACGACTGCGGGAAGAACCTCTCGGGCGGGACCCCGTCGCAGAATGAGCGACCCGCCGCGTGCCTCCAGGTCCTGCTGCAGCTGGCGAAGTGAATGGTGGAGCCACCAGCGCGACGCCGCTCCAATCGGGCGAATTTCGGGAGATTCGTCGTCGAGGACGTACAGCACGGCGGTCCGGTCACCGGCGCGCGCCGCGGCGTCGAGCGCGGGATTATCGGCGAGGCGTAGGTCGTCGCGCAGCCAGACCAGGGATGTGCTCATCGTGTCACCTAGTAAATGTCGGGCGAGCGGCCCGTTCCAAAGTCGATGGTGACATCCGCGTGGCGGTCGAACCGATAGCCAATTCCGCGGACGGTGCGCACGATGTCTTCGAATGGTTCCAATTTGGAGCGCAGTCGTCTGACGTGAACATCGATTGTTCTGCTGTTGGGTCGGTCGACGTCGCTCGCGGCCCACAACGTGTCGATCATGCCCGAACGATCGACGGTCACCGCTTCACGCAGAACGAGGTACTGCAGCAATTCAAACTCTTTGTAGGTCAACGGCGCTACGTCACCGTTGATGACGACGCGTTTCCGAGACAAATCGATTGTGACGCCCGACGACACCGTGGTGGGTTTCGGCGGAAGTAGTTCGGCGACGGCGCGCGGTTCCCGCAGCGCCAAGCGAACAATGTCGAGGTTTTTGCCCCGCTGACTTTCCGGTGCGTAAGCGACCGCGGCGTGGGATTCCGTGCCAGGAACTGCCGAGGTGACAACATTACGAACTGCGTCAACAATTTCCGAACTCGACGTTCCGGCGGCGAGGGCGCTTGCCTCGTCGACCCCGACATACACCGCAAAACCGCGAATTTGTGCGGGATTCTGGGGGTTGTCAGGCATCCCGATATTTTACCGTTTAGCCAGCGACGCCGTAGAGACGGTCACCTGCATCACCGAGTCCGGGAACGATGTATCCGTGCTCGTTGAGTTTTTCGTCCAGTGCGCCAAGGACGAGAGTGACGTCACGGTCAGCAACGGCTTTCTCGACAGCAGCAACCCCCTCGGGTGACCCGAGCAGGCAGACGGAGGTGACATCGGTCGCGCCTCGTTCGAACATGAATTCAATCGCGGCAATCAGCGATCCGCCGGTTGCGAGCATGGGGTCGAGCACGTAGCACTGGCGACCGGTGAGGTTCGCGGGGAGGCGCTCGGCATAGACGCTGGGCTGCAGTGTGGTTTCGTCACGAACCATCCCGAGGAATCCCGTTTCCGCGCTCGGCATCAATCGCAGCAAGCCATCGAGCATCCCGAGTCCCGCCCGAAGAATTGGCACGATGAGCGGGTGCGGCTCTGCGAGCACCACGCCTTCGGTCGGTGCGACCGGCGTCTCAATGCGGTGGGGGATAACGCGGACGTCACGCGTCGCCTCGTACGCCAGAAGTGTCATCAGTTCGTCGGTGAGCGTGCGAAATGTCGACGACGGCGTGGTCTTGTCACGCAGCATCGTGAGCTTGTGAGTGATGAGGGGGTGATCGGCAACTATGACTCGCATAGGCTTCAATCTATCGAATGGAGTGGCAGATGACCGAGGCCTTGGGCGCGATGGACGAGGCGCTTCGACTTGCGCGGGTGGCGCTGAAGTCGAACGACGTTCCCGTCGGCGCTGTCGTGCTCGCTCCGGACGGTTCGAGTGTCGGCCGCGGCCAAAACGAACGCGAACTGACGGGGGACCCAACGGCGCACGCGGAAGTCGTCGCTTTACGCGATGCAGCCCGTGCGACGGGCGGGTGGAACCTCACCGACCACACCCTGGTCGTCACTCTCGAACCCTGCGTCATGTGCGCGGGCGCGATCCTCAACTCTCGAATCAGCAAAGTCGTCTTCGGCGCGTGGGACGACAAAGCGGGAGCGGCGGGCAGTGTCACCGATCTGCTGCGCACCCGCACCCTCCCCGCGAGAGTCGGAGAGGTCGTCGGCGGTGTTCGTGCCGACGAGTGTTCTGCGCTGTTGACCGAGTTCTTCGGTCGCCTTCGCGACTAGACGTAAAGTTCGGCGTTCCACAAAACGGCGATGACGAGACTGATGACCGCGAAGCCACCTGCAGTGTGGAAGAACGGCTGAAGTTTCTTTTCTCCGGTTGACTGGCGCTTTGCCCCGAGAATTGCGGCGATTAACGCCCCGGTAGCGAGCAGAAATTTGACCGTGATTTTGAGGTTGTCGGGGGCGTCGTCGCCCATGTAGGCGAGTCCGACGAGGATTGTGCCGGTGACCAACTGAATTGAGGCACCCCACACCATGATGCGAAAGGGAAAGTTGTCTTTCGATCGCATGTGCAGAATGAACGCTCCGACAAGAATGGCCATTCCCGTGAGGTGTACGAGGACGAAGGATTCGGTGATGAGAGGGATAACGCTGGTCACGGTGTGTCCTTTCAGAAGGCGCCTGGTGCGCCTGTTGTCATAATACGCTGGCACCATGTCGGAAACCTTTGCATTCCTCGGAACGGGGTCGATGGGTGGGGCGATCCTCGACGGCCTGTGCGCGGCGGATTCAACTGCAACCGTGCGCGCAACCACTCGAACGTCGACGGCCAACCGATCGGGTGTCGAGTCGCGGTCTATGGAATCCGACCCGGGTGCGAACCGCTGGGCGGTCGAGGGCGCGTCTCTTGTGATTGTCGGGGTGAAGCCGGCCGCTGTCGTTTCTGTTCTCGAGGACATCGCCGATGCTCTCGACCCCTACGCACTAATCGTGTCGGTCGCCGGGGGAATCACCACCGCGACGATGGAGTCGGTCGTGCCGAACCCCATCGTTCGCACGATGCCCAACACCCCCGCACTCGTGGGCAAAGGCGTGACGGGAATTGCCGCCGGATCGCGCGCCACCGTTGACCACATGGCTCGCGCCCGCGCCGTCTTCGAACTCGTCGGGTGGGTTCTCGAACTTCCCGAAGACCGAATCAATGCCCTGAGCACCATTTCGGGATCCGGTCCCGCCTACGTGTTTCACGCGATGGAACAGTGGACGACCGCAGCCCGCGAACTTGGATTCAGTGACGACGATGCACGCCGCCTCGTAGAGAAGACGTTTGCCGGCGCAACGGCACTTCTGGAGGTCTCGGATGTCGGACCAGCCGAACTGCGCCGCCGCGTGACCAGCCCGAATGGTACGACCGAGCGCGCGATTGCGGTGCTCGACGATGCTCATCTTGCCAGAATTTATCGCGCTGCGGCCGAAGCCGCACTCGCCCGCGCTGAGGAAATGGCCCGCGAACTCGGCCGATAGATTCTCAGACGACGTACAGGAAGCACACAGGGAACATCAAGACCCGCGAGAGACAGTCGTCATGTGAAACACACGAACCGAAAGGATGTCTCACATGGCTAAGAAAGACGACACCGTTGAACAAACGGTCACGCTCAACCGAAAGAAGCTGGTCACCGCAGGCTGGATCGTCGGCGGCGTTCTTGCGCTCGGAGCAACCTTCGCGGCGGGTGCCGCGCTCGGACACGTCGTGGACGGTCCTCGGGGCGGAGGCGCCTTCGCCGCCGGACAACCGTCTGGCCCGGGCCACTTCGGACCCGATGGCGGACACGACATGGGTGACTGCGAGGGCCCGACAACCCCCGCGCCGATGACAACTCCGTAGGTTTGCTCAATTCGCTGTTCTGTGGTGGAGAGACAGGGTATCCCGCGAGGGATACCCTGTTTTTTCGGCACAGCCCGCTATTTCGCCTTCCGCATTGCTCGCGAACGTTCAATCACGCAAGTCGCGCTAGACTCGACGTTATTGTCCAATTGCCGACCAATCGGTCGGACCAGGTAAAGGTGTCCAATGGGTTCCGTTATTAAGAAGCGCCGCAAGCGTATGGCGAAGAAGAAGCACCGCAAGTTGCTTCGCAAGACGCGCCACCAGCGTCGCAACAAGAAGTAGTCGTCCGCGATCACGATGGCTCGCGTCACTGTCGAAATGATGGGGAAGCCCGGTTGCCATCTGTGTGACGATGCTCGAGCGATTGTAAGTACCGTGCTCGACGACTTTCCGGAAACGGAATTCGTCGAGCACAACATTTTGGATGACGCCGAGATGTTCGAGACCATGAAGGACGATATCCCTATCGTGGTTGTTAACGGTCGTCGGCACGCGACGTGGCGTGTGGATGCAAAAGAATTTCGGGCTGCTGTAGAAAAGGAACTGTTGTGATTCAGCACACTGTGATGTGGAAACTCGTCGAACTCACCGATACCGAACGCGACGCCGCGATCGACCGTTTTCGACAAGATCTGAGTGCCCTCGTGGGAGTTGTTCCGGGACTCGTGAGTGTCGCCCTGACTCCGGATGTCCGTGACGTCGAATCGAATTTTGACGTCGCCCTGATTTCTATCCACGAATCGCGTGAGGCGCTCGCGACCTACCAGTCACACCCAGCCCACGTCGCCGTCGGCACGTGGTGGGGCTCGCTCGTCACCCAGCGCGGAGCCGTCGACAGCGAGATTTAGATGTGCGGTCGATACGCCTCGACGCTGAGCGGAGAAGAACTCGGTCGCTATTTTCATGCCGACGAAATCACCGACGTCGAACTGCGACCCTCGTGGAACATCGCTCCGACGACGTCAGCGCCAATCGTGGTCGAGAAACGCGACGACCGCGCGCGCTTGATCACAACTGCCCGGTGGTCACTCGTGCCACCGTTCGCCGACAGTCTCACCCTCAAATACCCGACGTTCAACGCCCGCAGCGAAACCGTGACGGAGAAACCCACCTTTCGCGGTTCCGTCGGACATCAACGCGCAATCCTTCCCGCCGATGCTTATTACGAGTGGTTGACCGAGGGAAAAGTCAAGACTCCACACGCGGTGACCTCTCCGGCAGGCGAACTCGCGTTCGCCGCCCTGTATTCATGGTGGCGGGCGGACCCGGAGAGCGAGTGGGTGCTCACCGCGACCATTTTGACAATGGCGGCGCCCGAACCGATCGCGTGGCTTCATGACCGAACTCCCGTCGTCCTCGCGTCAGAGGACTGGGACTGGTGGTTGAACCGCGAGACGACGGCGGATCAGTCGTTCGTCGACGCCGCCGTTGCGCGGTCTCGACCCGTCGCCGAGGCGCTCAATGTTCACGAGGTCGCACCACTAATGGGAAACGGGCCGCACCTGCTCGACCCCGTCTAGCGCTCGCGTTTGTAGACTGGGGCTATGTCCGTCAATCCCGAATTGGTGGGGCGAGAGTTCTCGCCCGTCGGCCCGTACCTGGTGGGTCGAGAGAAAGTGCGTGAGTTCGCACGCGCCGTTTTTGCCACCAACCCCATCTATCTGGACGCCACCGCCGCGCGCGCGGCCGGCCACGCCGACGTCGTTGCACCGCCGACCTTTCCCGTCGTCGTTCAAGAACTCACGCTCGCGCAATTGCTAGCCGAGCCCGACGCCAACATTGATTTCTCGCGAGTAGTCCACGGCGACCAGCGATTCACGTATTCACGACCCGTGGTTGCCGGTGACGAACTGACCGCGACCCTGTCGGTCACGAGCGTCAAGACCCTCGGCGGGCACTCGATGGTCACCTCCGAAAGCGTGATGACCGATGTGAAGGGCGATCACGTCGTCACCGCGATTTCCACGCTCGTCGTCCGAGGAGACGAATCGTCATGACATCGGGACTCACCGTCGGTGACGTGGTCACCACCAACACCATCCACCTCGACCGCGCGGCGCTCGTTCGTTATGCGGGAGCGAGTGGCGACTTCAACCCCATCCACTATCGCGACGACATCGCACAGTCGGTTGGCCTTCCGGGAGTTCTCGCCCACGGGATGTTGACGATGGGACTCGCAATTCAGCCCGTGCTCGAATTCCTTGAGACCAAGGGCCGCGTCATCGACTATGGCGTGCGATTCACCCGTCCCGTTCTCGTCGACGCGACCCATGGTGCCGACGTCACCGTCGAAACAAAGGTCGGGTCCGTCATGGATGATGCTGTCCGCTTCGACCTCACGGTGACCTTCGGGGGCGAAACCGTTCTCGGTAAAGCCCAGGTTCAGGTCGTTTTTGACTAACGCCGCAGAATTCCGCGACCTCACCACGTTGCGGGTCGGGGGATCGATTCCGGATTTCCGTGCGCCCACAACACGTGCCGAGCTCATCGAAACGTTTCGTGACGTCAGTTCGGCACGCGAACCGTGGTTCCTTCTCGGCGGCGGATCGAACATCGTGGTGTCGGACGAACCGTTCGATGGAATCGTCATTCGCGTCACGACGCGGGGCATCGACCTTCAGGCCGACGGCGACCGAGTGCTGGTCACCGCCGAAGCGGGGGAACCGTGGGACGACCTCGTTGAATGGACGGTTGAGA